>CALLYR010000590.1 GCA_937859005.1 uncultured Paracoccus sp.
CCCGCCTCTCCTACCCAGGTGATCAGCGTGCCGGTGCGCGCGGCAAGCGCAATGGCTGCGTGGGAAATGCGCGCCCCCGGTTCCAGCATGACGCCGGCCAGCCCGCCTACGGGGATCTGCGTCCGGGTGCCGTCGGCATTGACAGCGACAAAGGCCCCGTCGGCCACGTCAAGCTGCGCGCGTTCCACGAAGACAAGGGACGAGCGGTCCTTGATGGGAATGGGTCGTGGCGGAGGCAGACCCGGCAGGCTCATGCAGGACGCGCCCGGCGGATCATCATCAGCCCGTGGCCAAAGGACTTGGCGCGCCCGAAGCCCTGCGCCACACGGTCGAGAAACAGGGCGGGGTCGTCCACGCGGATCACCCCCGACAGGTCGAGAACGCCGAACTGCGGCTGTCCCTTGCGCGGGCCGCGATGCTGCGGCAGGGCGACGACCGAGTAATCGGCGACCTCGGCCTGTTCGACGGTGAAACCTGCGCGGATGCCCTGACCTTCCAGCCAGGCACGGCCCGCGGTTTCGGCAGCGGCCATGCGCGCCTCGGCCCGCGCGCCTGGGGGTAGGTCGCGGATGGCGTGCATGACCACGTCATCATGCTTGCGCCGTTCCTTGCCCGATGCCGTCGTCTCGTCCGTCTTGCGGGTGCGGGTGGCATTGGCGCGCAGCACGAAATCCAGCCGGTCGCCGGGCGCAAGGGCAGGGGTAAAAGCCTTGACCTCGGGCCGATCGAAAAAGGGCGATTGCCCCGGCCTGCGGCGCGACAGGACGAAGAAGCGGCCGTTCCCTTCCGCCCGCCACAGGAAATCGCGCGGAGCGTCGGGATCGCCCGCGAAGGCCGACCACAGCAGGCGGTGATGGGCATCCTGCGCATGGCCGCGTTCCTCGGGGTCGATCAGACGTTTCAGCGCATCGACCGACGGCGCGCGGGACAGCGTCAGGCGGGACAGATACAGGCTCATGCAGACCTCGGCGGGTGGGTGACATGGACCTCGCGGCTGGAAAAGTGCCACAGCCGGCGGTCCAGCGGCACGTCATTGCGGCGTTCGACCCGCGCATCGCGCGACGGGCTGTCGGAATAAATGGCAAAGGGCGGCGGTGCGGGCCGGAAGTCCGGCATCTGCGCGGCGGCCAAAGCGGTTGCGGCATCGTCAGCCTGCACCAGGCGGGGCGCGGGCGGCACCGACAGCGGGCAGGACTTGCGTCCCAGATACAGCGTGAAGACAGGGCGCAGCAATGCGTCGTGAAAGGATGCCATGTCCAGCCCCCAGACGGCGACCGCATACAGCACGCCGCAGCGGTAATCGCGCTGTGTCAGCGTGGTGTTGACCGCCCGTCCCGCCGTGCGCAGGGCGGCGGGGCGGCTGTCGGGGCGCCTGGCCGCCGCCGTGGGAACGGTCTGCACCGTATGGTAATCCCGCAGTGGCTGGCCGATGTCGTGCACGGCCACGGCGATGCGCAAGGGCGCCAGCGCTGCCTGTCTCTCGGCATCGTCGCGGCGGATGCCGCGCGCCGCGGCCAGCAGGCCGAGGATCGCCGACCGGCCCGGCCAAGTCAGCGTGCCGCGCCGCTCGTGTCCTGCCAGATCGCCGTTCGCGGCCAAGGTGGCTGCAAGCGTGAAGACCAGATGCTCAGGCATCCTGGCGCTCCAACGCGGAAGCGGCGAAATCCTCGACGGCCGCCAGGGTGCCCTGTCCTTTCGGCACATCCATGACCTCGGTCGCCTCGGCCGCCGGCCCATAGGCGCGGTCGATATCGGCGGCGGTCCTTTCCAGGGCCTCGACCGAGGCCCGGAACAGATCGGCCCCGCCCACCGGCGCGAAGAACGCCCCCGTCAGATCGCGGGGCGCCGCGCTGCCGATCTCGGCCCGCAGATAGCCCGCGCGCGGCCGATGGGCGTGGCTGTTCTGCTTGCCCGAGGGGGTGGCCGTGGCAATGGCCCGCACCAGTGACCGCAGCCCGCGTACGGCAAGCTCCCGGTCGCCGCCCAGGTTTTCCACCAGCAGATCGCAGTTCACGCAGGCATAGAGGTAGTAGACGCCAGATCCGAAGCCGTGTTCCCCCAGATGCGCGCCTCCGGTGTCGTCGGCCCGGGTCTTCAGGTCATCGACGGCAGTGAAGTAATCGTCCTCGGCCTGCGCACGGTGAGTGGTGATCGCATGGGCCACCTGCACGGCGGCGTCGCGGTTGAAGTCGGGGTTGTCGGCCAGCATCCGCCCGAACATGGCGATGTCCACGGCGCCGTCGGCCGTGCGCAGCACATTCTTTGCCAGTTCCTTGTCCGCAGGCAGCGCCTCGCCCGCTAGCGCCCTGTCGGCCAGTTCCAGCGCAAAGGCGCGTTCCTCGGGCGAGATGAAGGCCAGGGTGGTGCCCTGGATCGCGTCGGGGCGCTTCTTGTCCTGCGGCTCGATCTTGCCGAAGACTTTGGCGATCTCCTCGGCCCTGGCGCGGGCCTGTGCTGCCTCCATGCCCCCCACCGTCAGGTGATCCAGGATTACCTTGACCATCAGCTTGGTCCGCTGCCCCATGTGCCCGGCCAGACCCTGCCGGAACGGCTCGGACAGGCGCAGGGCACGCTTGATGGACTGGCTGGACAGGCGCAGCCTCGGGGCGCCGCCGACATTGGCCTGCTTGGGGCGGCCCTGATCGTCGCGGTTGGGGTTCGACGGCGGATAGGCGGTCAGCAGGTGCAGTTGCAGAAAGGTCGTCATTGCGAAACATCCTCGGGTGCAGCCCCAGTCGCGGCGGCCGCGCGCGAGGCATTGAAATAGTCGAAATACCAGTTGCGGCGGATCGCCTCGCCCCGATCCGGATCGTCCCAGTCCAGCACGTCGCGTCCCAGCAGGGCGACGTTGCACCCCCCGTCGGTCAGGTCGATGGCGCGGCGCAGGGCGCGGGGCAGTTCGTCCCCCTGCGATCTCGCCAGCCGTTCGAAGCGTGGGCGCGACATGGCGGGCGGATCGCCGCTGCCAAGGATGCGCGCAAGGCTGCGGGGATCGTTGCGTTCGACGTGGGCCAGCACCTGAACCACGCGGATCAGTGCGTCGGCCCGGTAACGCAGCCAGGGCGCATGCGCCACAAGATCGTGCACCTGCGGCTGGGCCAACACCTCAAGGGCGTCCGCCCGCCGCAACCGGGCACGCAGGGCACGGGCGGCACCGCTGTCCTCGGCAGGCCGCAGCGCCTGACGCCACCAGCCCGACAGGGTCTTTCCAACGTCTTCCTTCATGCCGCCCTCGCCTTCGTCTCGATCCCCAATTCGCCGAACAGCTTCGTGCCGCTCTTGCCCTGCCCCCGAAACATCGCGATCAGCAGGCTGCGTTCGCGCAGGATCTTCTCGACCTCGTGGACGGGCCTCGAAGGCAGCCCCGGCATCGCCGCATCGTCAAAGATGTCCAGGGCGGCGCGCTGCATCTCGGCCAGCCAGCGAGCGGGGGTATCGTCGTGATCGGCCCGCCCCGCCAGCCGTTCGAAAGGCCCCTGCGTGCGCAGGAAGAACTCCTCGCGCAGCGCCTCCAGCGCGGTGCCTCCGCCCGCAAGCGGCTTCAGGGCGTTCCGCAGCGCCAGGGCGCAGATCTCGGTTGCGGCGATCATCTGCCGGATCCGGTCCAGCGCCTCGCCGTCCGGGATCAGCGGCTGCCGCGACAGCGTGAAATCGCGAGGTTTCATGTTGTCCATGGCCCAGCCCGCGACGATGACCTGCGCGCCTTCGGTGCTGCAGGTGCGGTCGGCATACCCGGTCAGCGCCGCGGCCTGCCGGCGCAGGTCGCTGGCCGAGGCGGCGTTGATGCCCAGCCAGTTGCGATAACCGAAGGCCCCCGCGCGCGGATGCTGGGATAGCAGTTCCGCACCTTCCTTGGCGCGATAGTGCGGCGTCAGCGGATGTTCCCAGCCCGCGTAATTCGCGCCATAGGGTTTCTGCACGACCCCCGTGACCTGATCACCCTCGAAGATCAGCCGCAGACGACGGGGCATTCCGAAGAACGCCTCGGCCAGATTGCCGTCCTCGGGCGGATAGGTCAGGCCATCGCCGCAGGGCTTCTTCCTCATCCAAGGCAGCACCTCCGGTCCCTGTGGGCGGCCCAGGGGGACATTAGCCCAGACCAGTGGCCACAACCCGCGTTCGGGCGGTTCGACCAGCGTCACCATCGGGCCCCCGCCGCGCATTGAGGTGCGGTTGCCCGCGCCGCCGGCCGGGGCTTGCGACTGCAACGTGTAAAGCGCCATCGCCGCCAGCGCGGGATCGAGGCGTGGATAGCGTCCGCGCCGCACCATCAGGTCGGCATTGTTGCGCGCGGTGTTGCCGCCCGCCGAGTCGATGAACAGCATGTCGGGGCTGTTGACCTCGGTCTTGGCATTGGCGGCCTCGAACCGTTCGTGATCTTGCAGAAACCGCAGCCCTTCGCCGCCGAGATTGAAGGCCGGCGCCAAGGGTGCCAAAGCCGCCCGCAGCCGGTCGGGATCGGGGTGGCGGCCGGCCCAGTCCTCGACCTCCTCGACCGGATCGGCCAGATACACCAGCCCGATCAGCAGTTCGAGGCAGGCGATGTTCAGGTCGGCACGCGGCCAGTCGGGGAACAGCACGTCGGGTTCGGCGATCTGGTCGGGGCAGATGATGCGGCGGCCGGTCGTGCAGGAGACGGGAATCCAGGCATCGGAAATGAGGTTGAGAGGCATCAGGCAAACTCCATAAACGTGAAGTTTGGTCCGCGCTGTAAAGCGCGGACCTTGCCCTCATCGGAATAAAAGCCTACATATTGGCCTGTCCGAATGAGGGATCAGATGGGTATTTTCAGCATTTGATCTGCCTCTCTGACCTGCTGCGCGAACAGCGGGTTTGATTTCGGCCCTACCAGCCCCGAGGGAAACCTCGGGGCTTCTTCAGCTAAGGCGCCTCGGCAGCCATTGTCAACATACTTGTTCGCTTAACAGCTAGATACTTATCCCCACAAGGCGGGGAACGTGTTCGCCCTACGGCAAGATACGGGCCATCCCGATGAGGGAACCTCAAAACAATAATCCTAAATCCCTGTCATACGCCAGCCCTTCGCAGATCTTGCCGTCGTTTTCCACCACGCACAGCGTTACCGACGCCTTGCGCCAGTCCTTCCAGTCGGCGCGAAAAGCTGCCAGTTCGGGCGCGTCCTGACCGGGCAGATCAAGGCGGGCAAGCCGGGCAGCGTTGGCGGATACCTCGCTCAGCGCCTCGGCCTCGGCGGTCTCCAGATCCGGCCCCTCGCCCCACAGGCGCAGCCCGCCGCCGGTCCGGCGCAGCAGCATCAGGATGCGCGTGTCCTGCCCCAGCCGTGTGGGATACTCCACGTCGTCGCAGCCGCCTCCGCCAAGGCGATAGCCGTCCTCGATCCTGATGGTGTTCTGCCGGGCGCGACTGCCGCGGGCATAGGCTTCGCCCAATGCCTCCTCCTCAGCGTGTTCCAGAACCTGCGGCACCGGGCGGGCATCGGGACCATGCACGGCCTCGATCAGGGGGCGCAGATTGTCGGGCGCACGGATGGCCCCGGCTTCGGCCAGCACCGCCGCCGTGCGCCACTGATCGGCCTGGGGGTAAACCCAGGCGCCGCGATCAAGGGTGCCGTGCAGCCACCGCGCGTCGCCGACCGCCCCGGGATCGGGCGAGACGACATGCAGCACCGGCGCGGGCACCGGGCGCGCATCCGCCGGGCGCAGGTCCATGTGCCGCCACAGCCGCCCGGCCCGCTGGATCAGCGAGGCGATGGGCGCCAGATCCGACACCATCACGTCGAAGTCGAGGTCAAGCGAGGATTCCAGAACCTGCGTGCCCACCAGCACGCGCCCCGCCCGGCCGGTGCCGGTGCGGCCGAAGCGGGCCGTCATTCCCGCCTCGATCCGCTTGCGGTCGGCCAAGGTAAAGCGCGCGTGCAGCAGGTCGGCATCGATCCCGCGCGCCCGCAACGCCATCACGGCGGCGATCGCGTCATCCACCGCATTGCGCACCCAGACGCAGGCCGCGCCGGTTTTCGCGCAGCGGACCAGAAGGTCCAGCGCGGCTTCGACATCCGGCAGCCGGTTGACCGCGACATCGCCCTTGGTCGGTTGCAGCCCCTCGAACCGCCGGACCGAGGCGCCGCCCGCAATCGAGAGGCTGGGGTAGGCGGGGTCTTCATCTACCGCAAAGGGCTGGCCTGCCCCTTCGGCAAAGGCCCGCGACAGTCTTGCCCGCAGGTCCAGCGGCAGCGTCGCCGTCAGCAGGATGGCCGAGCCGCCCTGCATGGCGTGAAGCCGCAGAAGGGTTGCCAGTTCGTGGGCCATATAAGGCTCACCCAGTTCGTGCGCCTCGTCCACGATCAGGACCTTGCGCGACAGGCCCCAGTTGCGCAGCGTGGCGAACCGCGTCGGCAGGACCGCCATCAACGCCTGGTCGATCGTGCCGACGCCCACATCTGCCAGAAGCGCCCGCCGCCTGCCGGCTGCCAGCCAGTCGCCGCAGACCGGTGCATCCGATCCCGGCGCGGTGTTTCGCACGTCGCGAAATTCGACCGACAGTCCCGCCCGGCCGTGTGCCAGGGTCAGCGACGGTTCGGATTGGAACAGCCGGCCCACGATGTCCCGGGCGCGGCGGAACATGGCATCCGCCGTGGCCATGGTCGGCAGGGCGACATACAGGCCCCGCCCCTTGCTCGCGCAGAGCATCCGCTGCGCCAGGATGAAGGCGGCCTCGGTCTTCCCGGCGCCGGTCTCGTCCTCGATGATGGCCAGCATCGGTTCCGGAGGGAGCACGATGTCCCGCGCGGCGCGCTGCATGGGGCGCAAGGGGCGCAAGGCAAAGTCGAACAGCGGGTCGCCCCTTGGGGCGGGCGGCAGCAGCCCGGCGGCTTGCAGGGCATTCGGCGCCCGGAGCCGGGCCTGGTTCAGATATTCGGTCAGGGAAGGACCGGTGGACCGGGCCGGGAACCATTCCGCGTTCGAGCCGACCCAGTCGGCCACCGTCGCGACCCCGGCCAGGAACCACGTCAGTTCCTTCGCCTCGCGCTGTCGCAGGCCGTCCAGACGGGCCATGGGCCAGAGATCGAGGCAGGCCCGCACAAACGCCATGGCATCCGTCCGCGCCTCTGCCCCGGCGCGGTCGCGCATTTGCCTCCACTCGCGATCGGACGTCTGGGGCGGCCTGCCATGATGGCCGGCGATTGCGGCGACCAGGGGACGCAAGGCGTGATGGCTGCCTTGCAGATGTACCAGCAGCAGTTTTTCGATTTCGGGGTCGAGCAGCCAGGCTTCCGTGACCTCCCAGTGCTTCCTGTACTGGGCCGTTCCGTTCCGCAGCATCTCCCGGAACATGGTGCCGATCTTGCCCAGATCGTGCAGCGCGATCAGCAGGCAGAACAGGTCGCGGCGCGGGTGATCGGCCAGCAGAACCTCGGCCACGGCAGCTACGTCCAGCATGTGATACGCCGCAGGATGTTCGGCCATGCCTGGCAAGGCAGGGCTCTTGCCGGGCCACTGTTCGATCTGCGACAGGTCCATAGGCGGGTTTTCGGCCTTCGGTGTTGCTGCACGGTTCTGCTGGCATGCAGACTGAGTTCTGCAAAGGACGCCTGCAATCAAGAACTGTGCTGGTAATCCTCTCATGGGTAAAAGGCTGTAGGTCATGTTGACAAATGACGAAGCCCGAGGCGAACCGACGTTATGTCGATAAAGCCCAGGAGCTCTCGGCGGTCTTGTCGTAGCGGGTACCGCAATCTGGCAATCCGCATCGGATCCGGGCAACCCTGCGGCATGAGCGCTGACAGGTGGTTTCCTAGGCGGCCCGTGTCGGCAGATGCCGGATTGCCTCTCCCATCTCCTGCTCGGCTTGCACGAGGTCCCACTGAGTCTGGAGGTTGAGCCAGAACTGCGGGTCCATACCGAACCAGTGACCGCAGCGCAGTGCGGTGTCTCCGGTGATGCCCCGCTTGCCGGCGATGATCTGGCTCACGCGGTTCGGGGGCACGTCGATCTGGCGTGCGAACTCCGTGGGCGTGATCCCCAGCTCCTCCAGTTCGTCCTTCAGGACGACTCCGGGATGAACGGCGCGCATGAACATGGATGGGCCTCCTTGTCTCAGTGATAGTCCACGATCTCGACCCCGCTCGGGCCAGCCAGGCCATCAGGCCACTCGAAGCAGATGCGCCACTGAGCGTTGACGCGGATGGAGTATTGCCCTTCCCGGTCGCCTCGAAGCGCCTCCAGCCGGTTGGAGGGCAGCGCCCGCAAGGTCTCCAGCGCCGGCGCCGCGTTCAGGATCGCCAGCCGTTTGGCCGCCTCAGCCCCAAATCCGCTGAATGCCTTTACGAACTCGCCCATGGCGAACCGCTCCGTCTTCCTGTCGTGATAGCTCAGGATCATGGATCCCATGAAGTAATGGCTTTGACGATATACGTCAATCGTCAACCAAGGCGGTATGGATGCGCACACCCAAGCGAGGCACCCGTCCCTCGCTGGACATGTTCTGCCACTAAAAGCGGGAAGGTGCTGCGCCCGAGTTCCTGTCTGGCACGGCGATATGCAAGTGTCCGATTTCTCTGCAGAGCGCAGAGCCTGAAGATGCTCTGACACCGACCTGGCCGCCAGCAGCCGATTTCTTCAACAGCCTTGATCGCTTTGAAGACATCTGAATGTCGGCGGCCGCCCCGGCATGCACCGGGGCCGCCGCTTGTCTCACGCGGCGAGGTCCTCGAGCGTGCGCCCGGCGTCCAGCGCCGCGTTCACCCAGCCCGGCCGCCGGCCGCGGCCGCTCCAGGTCTGGGCCGGGTTCTCGGGATTGACGTAAGCCGCGGGTGACGCCGACCCGTCTGGGCCGGACTTTCCCGCCTTGCCCGAGGGACGTTCGGAAATCAGGTCAGCCAGCCTGAAGCCGTGCGCGCGCGCGATCTGTTCCGCCGCAGAAAGGGCCTGCTGGCGCTTGCGGGTCTCATGGTTCGAGATCGCGCGATCCACGTTCTTGCGTAATTCCCTGAGTTCTTCGAGTTCCAGGCTGTCCAGCTTTTCCGCCAGATCGCGCTCTTGACCTTCTGCATTCATCAGATCGTCCTCCTTTTCCCTTGTCGTGAACAGAACAGCGGCAGGTTCGAGAGGGCATGGCTCATCATGTATCTCGAGCCGCTTCAATGTATCAAAAGTGTGAAGCCGAAAGAAAAGGCCCGCAACAGGAGAATGGCGCCTCCTTCGGGACGGACCTCCATTCGGGCGCCCTGCGCCTTGCGCCTTGCGTGCTATGCATTACGCACTGCGCTTTGCGCCCTCCACCCAGCCGCGCGAGCGCGTCTCGGCCCATGCGGGTTTCGATCCTTCGCGCGGGCTCTGTGCCAGGGGCGGTCCACCATCCGAAGCGCCGGCCCGAACTGCATCTATTCCGATCAGACTGGAGAAGTCCGCGCGTGGGCGCGGACTGCGACGAGTTGCTGCCGTTCCGGGAGATCGACGCGGGACAGGCGCAGCACCATAGTTTTCACCTGCACGGAAACGGGCGCTGCCTGCCGCATCAGCAACATCCGGCAGCGCACCTGGACCCGCATCGGAGCAGCCTGGCCTGCGCCCCTCGCGGGCGCGGTCCCTGCCCCGAAGGATTGTCGCCATGACCATGCACGACCGCACTACCCTCACAGTCGGGGGCGCGCTGACCGCGCCCGCCAACCTGCGCACCATCTGTGCCGCCCGAGGCGCCGCCCTCGAACAGATGGAGCGCGCCGCCGCCGCCCTGTGCGCGGCCTACGACCTGACCGCCGATGCCGCCGACACCGTGAAGGCGGCGCATGGCGGCTGGCACTCGCCCGCAGCGACCGCCGCGAGGAAGCGACCGGAGGTGTCCAGGTCCAAGCGTGTTTCGCACAATAGCGGACGCGGAAATGATTGATTTCAGAGCTGTCTCAGGCGACACTGAGCCTGCACGCTTGGCCACTGGGAACGTCGTTTCAAAGCCGCCCGCTTGGGTTAGTTGTTTCCGTTCAGGAGGGGCGTTTTACCATGCGGTATTCTTGGGGATTGTGCAGCTTAATCTTCCTCTTCCCCGCGGCGGCGCCTGCGGGCAACGATTGCAAAGGCCCGACGACCGGGCAGATCTCGGATTCCAACTTCAGTTTCACGTACGAGTCTTGGCGCAAGCATAATACGGCGAACCGTGCCCGTCCTTTTTACCGGTTCGAACGCTGCCTCTACAACGAACACAGCCAGGCGCTTTGGTTCGATTGGGAAAAGACCGGCCTTGAGAATCGCATCGTCGAAGGCGGCGACAGCGCAGTGATTTTTTTTGACGAGGAACGCGACGACCAGCAAGAAACCAACAAGGACCTCTGGTATGGCCCCGCCCCGGCCAAGATCGACGCCAGCACGGTGCTGCGCTCGAAGGAGGCGGCGCTGCTCAGGTCCCGGCTCTGGCTTGCCCAGGATACTTCCGGCCCCACCCCGACCGACATTTTCATGAACCCCGAAACGCTTGCCGACGAACTTACGCTTCTCGGTGCCGAGGGCATCCTGCGTTCCTCCGGCACGAAGGTGACGATCCCCGCCGACGCTGGCATCGGCGAACGTGTCCGGAAGGAAAACGGCGACGTCGCGAACGGTGATCTGCTCGGCGTCTGGATCGTCCTGCGCGAGCGAGTCTTCCTCGGCGCCGCGGGGCCGGAAAGCAAGATTGAACTTATCGTCGACGCCGCCCTCGCCGACTACGGCGAATTCGTCGAGCGCGGCAACGATCCGCCGATGTTTCGCATCGACACCGAGGTCGAGGCGCTGCACTCCCGCCTGTCCGGCCTTGGGTCTGTGATTGAGCTTTCGCGTGACAGCCCGTTCTTCGCGGGCGACAACTCGATACGTCTCGTCCTTGCCGAGGAAGGCTCTGTGCCGCTCGAAGGCGGCGATACGCCTTCCGAGGGCGCCATCGTGGTCACCTTCGGCAAGGCCGAGGTCTCCGCGACCTTCCCGGTCATGCTGTCGCACTATGCTGGGTCTTTCTGACTTCGCCAAGCGGTGGGAGGCCTGCGGCATCCCAGCCGCCGTCGGCGTGCTGGCCCCTTGGTACGAGAAGGTTTTAGCCTTTCCGCTGATCTCCCCTTACTGGCAACCGGAACTCAACACCTTCTGCACGGTGGCCGGTGCCATCGCCGCGGTGATCGCCTTTACCCTCTTCCTGGGCCAGCCGAAGAAGGTAGTGAAGGGCTGGCTCTACCGCATGCTGGTCTTGCTCGGCGCCGCCTTCCTCGCCTGCCTCGTGCTGAAGCTGACCGTAGGCGTCACCTTCTTCCCCAGTGCCCATTACCAGTGGATCGTCTGGGCCGTCTGGATCATCGCCTATGTGGCGATGTTCGCCTGTCTTAGCGCCAACCTAGTCCTTGCCATGCTCCTGCTTCCGAGGTCGGCACCCGCATCGCCACCGAATGGCGGAGTCTAGGTGGCGGGTTTGCGGAGGGTCAGGATCTCCTTCTGCGACGGAGTATCAACTGGCCCCGCTTACACGGGGTTTTTCTTTTGCCAGCATCGCACGTCTTGACGAACAGGGGGGAGCAGGAACTATGACCTTTGTTCATGCCTTGTTCTTGGGCCATGTCACTCGATCTTCAACCCCTGACCGTCACGCTGATCGACCGCGACATGCCTCTGGCCGCTATTTGCGTGCCGGCGGGCTTTCCCTCGCCTGCCGCCGACGATCTTGAGGACACCGTTGACCCGATGAAATGGGTCGTCCGCCATGAGCACGCGACCTTCTGGTGGCGCGTGTCCGGCGACAGCCTGGAGGCCGAAGGCATCCTCGACGGTGACCTGATCGCGGTGGACCGCGCCGGGCGGCGGCGCAGCGGCCGCATCGTGCTGGCCCTGGTTGATGGTCAGATCACCGTCAAGAAGCTCGCCAAGCGGGATGGCCGCTGGTTCTTGGACCCGCGCGCCCGCAGCGACAGCTACGAGACAATCCCCGTCACCGAGACGACCGAGATCTGGGGGGTGGTGGCGGGCGTCGTGCGCCGCCTGCCGGTCGAATAGGGCCATGCTCCCGGCGTCCGACCAGCCGATTGCCCTGATCGACTGCAACAACTTCTATGTCTCCTGCGAGCGGCTGTTCGATCCCTCGCTGCGCGGCATCCCCGTCATCGTCCTGTCGAACAATGACGGCTGCGCCGTCGCCCGGTCCGAGGAAGCCAAGGCCCTCGGGATCAGGATGGGAGCGCCGGTGTTCAAGATCCGTGACCTCATGCAGCGCCACGGCGTCAAGGCGCTGTCCTCGAACTACACCCTCTACGGCGACTTGAGCCGCCGCGTGGTCGATGTGCTGCACGGCTATTCGCCGCGCCTCGACGTGTATTCGATAGACGAGACCTTCATTGACCTGTCCGGTTTTGGCGACCGGATGGAGGCTCACGCCGCCCGGATGCGCCGAGCGGTCGGGATCGAGACAGGCATCCCCACCTGCGTCGGCATCGCGCCCACCAAGACACTCGCCAAGCTGGCGAACTTCGCCGCCAAGAAGAACCCGATCTTCGGCGGCGTCTGCAACCTGATGCACCCAGAGGTGCGCGACTATGTGATGCGGCGCATCCCCATCGGGGAAATCTGGGGTGTCGGACCCGCGACCGAGGCCAGGCTGACCGCCCAGGGGATCACCAATGCGGCCGAATTGCGCGACATGGCCCTGCCCCTCGCGCGCCAGATCGGCACTGTGGTCCTGGAGCGCCTGGTGGCCGAGCTGCGCGGCATCGCCTGCCTCGACTTCGAGGACGTGCCGCCGCAGCGCAAGGGCATGGCCGTGACCCGCTCCGCGGGCACGCCCATGACAGCTTTCGATGTGCTGGCCCAAGCCGTCACCGCCCATGCCACCCGCGCGGCCGAGAAGCTGCGCGGGCATGGGCTTGTCGCCGGAACCATCACCGTGTTCTTCCACACCAGCCCGCACAAGCCGGAGCGGCCGCAGCACTCCGCTTCGCGGAGCGTGCGGCTGCGGCCCATGTCGAACCACACCTTCGACCTGGTGGACGCGGCCGTGGGCGCGGCGCGGCGGGCCTGGAAGGGCGATCCGGCCGGCAACGGCTGCGCCTACACCAAGGCCGGGGTAATCCTCGATGATCTCGTGGCCGAGGTTGAACGGCCCGAGCTGCTGTTCCCGCCCGACCGGCCTCGGGATGCGAGGCTGATGGACGCGCTCGATGCGATCAATGACCGCTTCGGCAAGAAGACGGTCGTGCTTGGCCGCGAGGGCTTTGAGAGCGGATGGGTGACGCGCGCCGCGCTTCGCTCGCCGCGCTACACTACCCGCATCAGCGATCTGCCTACGGTCAGGGTTTGACCGGTGCGGCGGAGGCACGGGCACCCCCCCTGCCACTGTCATCGCGCCGCACCCCGGCTTTTCGAGCGCGGGTGAAACAATCCGCGGCCGCCCGGCGGCGCCGTTCTTCCGCTGAATCAGTCCGCCGGTTCGACCACGAGACGGTCGTTGACCCTCTGCAACGGGCGGGCGTTCTCGCCCATGATCGCGGCAAGAGACCGAATCTGCTCGGCCGAGGCAGTGATCGGCTCGGCGAACACATGCCAGGCCACATCCTCGCTGCAAGGCGGCGTCGTCAGCGAACCCGAATAGTGGTGTATCACAGCTTCATCGGGCAGAAGTGATGCCGCATTGAACGTCGCATCCGCAATGACAACGGGATCACCCGTTTTGGCAGGAGCATTGTCGATGATGGCGTTCAGCGCATCCTTGGACGCGCCCGCTTCGATGAAGACGCCGATCACACCCAGACCGCCTGCCTCGCTGCGATGCACGAGATGCAGTTCCATCGGATAGCTCTTGCCGCCGATGACATGCTCGCCGGGTGTGTGAAAATGCCCCTGAAGCAAGTCATATCGGATGCCGCCTTCCTCGTAGCCGCCGCCCTGCTCGCCCCCCACCTGTAGAGTGTGACCATTGTTCGCGATGGACAACGGAACCGCTGCATAGTGCATCGCCAGTTCGCTCGTGCCTTCGGCATCGCTCAAATCGATAGGCGACTGCGCTTGACCAATGGCACAGGTCTCGTACGCGTCGGAAAGCGTGCCCCAGTTCTCGGGGCCGTTATCCCCGGTATAGGCCCATCCCTTTCCATCTTCCGCCATCGCAAGTTGCGGCAGCAGAAGAAGCGCGAACAGAACAGGTCTCATGGCAACACCCGGAACAACTCTGGACCAAACCGCTCCATACCCGGAACCAAGAGCTTGCCGGCATGTGGCATATCGCCACGAAGGGAAGCGAGCCGCATCCGCCAGACGACGGTAAAGGCGCGTCCCGGCAAGCCGGGACCGGGCTCTCGTTCCAACCGCCAAAGCGGTTTCCACCCGAGCCGCGCAAAGCGCGTCTCGGCCCTGCGGGTTTTGATCCTTCGCGCGGGATCTGGGGCGCGGGCAAGGCTTCGCTCGAAGCGCGGTCCCGAGCTGTATCCAAGATAATCAGACTGGAGAAGCCCGCGCGCGGCGCGGGCTGTGATGGTTCATTTGCCGTTCCGGGGGATCGACGCGGGGCAAGCCCGCGCTCACCCCCGTCCGACGCCTTTTTGTTTGTCTGTCCGCCACGCATCCCCGGCCGAGCCGGTCAAGGGGTA
>CALLYR010000591.1 GCA_937859005.1 uncultured Paracoccus sp.
TGCGGCTTGGCGGCAGGGCGGCCATCGTCACCGGGGCTGGATCGGGGTTCGGCGCGGGCATCGCGCGCAAATTCGCGGCCGAGGGCGCAACGGTGATGGTGGCCGACATCGACGCCGCCGCGGCGCAAAGGGTCGCGGACGAGATCGGGGGCCTTGCCCATCACGCCGATGTGGCCGATGCGGACAGCGTGGCGCAGATGGCCGATGCGGCGCTGGCGGCCTGGGGCCGCGTGGACATCCTGGTCAACAACGCGGGCGTCACCCATCTGCCCGCCGCGCTGGAGGATATCCCGGACGCCGATTTCGACCGGGTGTTCGACGTGAACTGCCGCTCGGTCTATCTGACCGCACGGGCGCTGGTGCCCTCGATGAAGGCCGCAGGCGCGGGGTCGATCGTCAATGTGGCCTCGACCGCCGGGCTGTCGCCGCGGCCGCGCCTGTCGTGGTACAACGCATCCAAGGGCTGGATGATCACCGCGACCCGCGCGATGGCGGTGGAACTGGCTCCCGCCGGCGTGCGGGTGAACGCGCTGTGCCCGGTCGCGGGCGAGACGCCGCTGCTGTCCAGCTTCATGGGCGAGGACACGCCCGAGATGCGGGCGAAGTTCCTCTCCACCATTCCCCTGGGCCGCTTTTCCACGCCCGAGGATCTGGGCAATGCGGCCTGTTTCCTCGCCTCCGACGAGGCGTCGATGATCACCGGCGCCGTACTGACCGTGGATGGCGGGCGCTGCATCTGACCCTTGGCAGAGAGGATGCCATGCATCCCGGACCGCTGAACCTGATCACCGATGTCGCCGGCCTTCGAGTGGGAAACGCCCATGACGACCGGCTGAGATCCGGCGTCACGGTGCTGACTGCCGACACCCCCTTTGCGGCGGCGGTGCATGTCATGGGGGGCGCGCCGGGAACGCGGGAAACCGATCTGCTCGCGCCCGACAAGCTGGTGCAGGCCGTCGATGCACTGGTGCTGTCGGGGGGGTCGGCCTTCGGCCTTGCGGCCTGCGACGGGGTGGCGGCGGCATTGCGGGAGATGGGCCGGGGCTTTGCGGTCGGTCCGGTGCGGGTGCCGATCGTGCCGGGGGCGATCCTGTTCGACCTGCTGAACGGGGGCGACAAGGGTTGGGACGACAATCCGTATCCGGCGCTGGGGCGCGCGGCCCTGGCGGCGGCAGGGCCGCGCTTTGCCCTGGGCAGCGCGGGCGCAGGGACCGGGGCGATGACGGCGCAGTGGAAAGGCGGGCTGGGCTCGGCCTCGGCGGTGCTTGACGACGGAACGACGGTCGGCGCGCTGGTGGCCGTCAATGCGCTGGGGTCGGTCACCACGCCCTCGGGCCGGTTCTGGGCAGCGCCGTGGGAACTGGGACAGGAATTCGGGGGTCTCGGCCTGTCCGGTCCCTTCGATCCCGGCCATGAGCCGCACGCCGAAAAACGCCTGGGCGAGGCCACCACCATCGCCATCGTCGCGACCGATGCGGGCCTGGACAAGGCCGCGCTGACCCGGCTGGCGACCGCTGCCCATGACGGGCTGGCCCGCGCCATCGTGCCCTCGCACACGCCCCATGACGGCGATCTGGTCTTTGCCGTCTCGACCGGGATACGGACAGGCGGCGATGCCTTCCGGCTGGGTCATGCGGCGGCCTGCGCGCTGGCTCGCGCCACAGCGCGCGCAATCCATGCAGCGACGCCGAGGGCGGGTGATCTGCAACCCTGCTGGTCGTCGTCTGCCCGGCTGCGGACCCCTGCCCCAGCATGAGCGGAGGACTTGCCCACGGCATCAGGGGGCCGCGGAAAGGCGCCATGCCGAGGCGGCGGGAGCGCGGAAAGGCGCGGCCTTTCCATCGGCTGTCCCGCGCATCGCGGCATCGGCGCGAAGGGGCATTCCCCTGTCGTCATTCCGCCCGTCCCGGCAAGAAAGGCGGGGCCTGTGCGCCCCGCCCTCTCATCGCCGTGGCGAGGGATGACCTCAGCGATAGATATAGACGATGGTCCGGTCGGCGGGGTTCACCAGAACCGGCTGGCCGTTGATCGTCACATATCGGAAATCGGGCTGATCGGGGATGTCGTACAGCGTCACGGTTTCGGGCACGCCCGCGCCGACCACGACCTCTCCTTCCAGGAACACCGGCTCCTGCGGATGTTCGGTGATATAGGTCCGCACCTCGGGCGCGGGCTCGATGTTGGCCGCAGCCCCTGCGGAACCGCCGAGCGCAGCCCCCACGACCGCACCCACCGGACCCGCGATCAGCGCACCCATCGCCGCGCCCGTGGCGCCGCCCACGGCGGCATCGGTGGCCTGCTTGGCCGGATCCACCGCCGGGGCCTCGATCACGGTCACGCCGACGGTCTGGCGGTTGGGATACAGCGGCTCGATCTTCTCGCCCACCTTTGCGGTCAGGTAATCGCCATAAGCCCAGCCGGTCTGGTCCTTGTAGGTGACCTGGCACCAGTTCGCCGCTTCGATGCAGCCGGTCACCGCCACCTCGTCGCCGTTCTGGATGACGCCGATGATTTCCGCCGTGGACTGCGGACCCGCGCGCAGGTTCAGGTCGGTGCCGGCGGTGGCCATCGTCTGGGCCGACACGGCGCCCGCCGTCAGCAGGGCAGCCAGGGTGGTGGTTGCGAACAGGTTGCGCATGGTTCTTTCTCCTCGTCGCCGCCTTGCGGCATCGAAGCGGAAACACGCCTGCTTCGGCAAAGGTTCGTTCACGAAACCGTTGCCGCCAGCACATGCTGGACAAGCCGGGGCGGTTTCTGTCAGGTCGGTGCATCCCTATCCGCGCCCCGAATCCCGTCCCCACAGGAACACGCCATGACCGTCCATTCCACCGATCTGAAAACCCTGCTGCGCGATCCGTCCCTGCTGGAAACACGCGCCTTCATCGCCGGCGAATGGGTTGACGCAACCGACGGGCGCACCTTCCCGGTCCTGAATCCCGCCCGCGGCGACGTGATCGCCAATGTGGCCGACATGGGGCGCGAGGACGCCGCCCGCGCCATCAAGGCCGCGGCAGCCGCGATGAAGGATTGGGCCGCCCGCACCGCCAAGGACCGCGCGCAGGTCATGCGCAAATGGTTCGACCTGATGATGGCGAACCAGGACGACCTGGCCCGCATCCTGACGGCCGAGATGGGCAAGCCCCTGCCCGAGGCCAAGGGCGAGATCGCCTATGGCGCGTCCTTCATCGAATGGTTCGGCGAAGAGGCCAAGCGCGTCTATGGCGAGACGATCCCCGGCCACATGCCCGACAAGCGCCTGACCGTGCTGCGCCAGCCGATCGGGGTCGTGGCCTCGATCACGCCGTGGAACTTTCCCAATGCCATGATCACCCGCAAATGCGGCCCGGCGCTGGCGGTGGGCTGCGGCTTCGTCGCGCGTCCTGCCGCGGAAACCCCGCTGTCCGCGCTGGCGCTGGCGGTGCTGGGCGAACGCGCGGGGCTGCCCAGGGGGATTCTGTCGGTCGTCACCTCGTCGCGGTCGTCCGACATCGGCAAGGAGTTCTGCGAGAACCCCCTGATCCGCAAGCTGACCTTCACCGGCTCGACCGAGGTCGGGCGCATCCTTTTGCGTCAGGCTGCCGATCAGGTGCTGAAATGCTCGATGGAGCTGGGCGGCAACGCGCCCTTCATCGTCTTCGACGACGCCGATCTGGATGCGGCGGTTCAGGGCGCGATGGCGTCCAAGTTCCGCAACAACGGCCAGACCTGCGTCTGCGCCAACCGCATCTATGTGCAGGCGGGCGTCTATGACGACTTTGCGCGCCGGCTCGCGGCTGCGGTGGACAAGCTGACCGTCGGCGACGGGCTGACCGAGGGCGTGACCACCGGCCCGCTCATCAACGACGCCGCCGTGGACAAGGTCGAGGAGCACATCGCCGACGCGCTGGACCGCGGCGCCAAGGTCGTCACCGGCGGCAAGCGGCACGAACTGGGCGGGTCGTTCTTTCAGCCGACGGTGGTGACGGGCGTGCCCGCCGATGCCAAGGTCGCGACCGAGGAAACCTTCGGCCCGCTGGCCCCCCTGTTCCGCTTCGACACCGAGGACGAGGTGGTCGCGAAAGCGAACGACACGATCTTCGGGCTTGCCGCCTATTTCTATGCCCGCGACGTGGGCCGCATCACCCGCGTGCAGGAAGGGCTGGAATACGGCATCGTCGGCGTGAACACCGGCATCATCTCGACCGAGGTCGCCCCCTTCGGCGGGATCAAGCAGTCGGGCCTGGGCCGCGAAGGCTCGCGCCACGGGATCGAGGACTATCTGGAGATGAAATACGTCTGCCTGTCGATCTGACAGGGACACGGACGGCAGGGGCGCGGATCGCCGCGCCCTTTTCCCTCGTCAGATGAACAGGATGTCGTCGCGCAGGTCGGCCAGCGTGATGTCCTCGACAATCAGCACGGTGCCGCCGATCAGCAGCCCGACCCCTGCGGCGGTGTCGCGCGCCGAGGCCATGACCGATCCGGCGGTGGCCCCCGCGCGGGTCGCGATCACCAGCCGGTCCAGTCCGTCCTGGAAATCCAGCACGCGGCCGCCGCTGCCGGTGGCAAAGCGGAACTCGTCCGCGCCGCCCCCGCCCCGCATTGTGTCCTGCCCGCCGCCGCCCGCGATCAGATTGGCGCCGCCGTTCCCTTCGATCACATTGGCGCCCGCGTTTCCGGTCACGGCGGAATCGCGGCTGCCGGTCAGCACCGCGCGTTCCAGATTGGCGCCCAGAACCACGCTGTCCGGGGTCATCACCGTGTCGAAGCCTTCGTTCGCGGCCTCGACGATGATGTCGAAGGCATCGATCATATAGGTGTCGTCGCCCGCGCCCCCCCCCAGCCGGTCCACGCCCATGTTGCCCGCCAGGGTGTCGTCGCCCGCCAGCCCCATCAGCGTGTCGTTCCCCGCTGCGCCCGAGATGATGTTGGCGCTGGCGTTCCCGATCAGCGTGTTCGCCACCGCATTGCCGGTGGCGTATTTCGCGGTGGACTGGACCAGCAATTGCAGCGCCTCGAGATTGTCGTTCAGGGTGCAGCTGAAACCGGCGCGCACCCGGTCGATGCCGCCCCCCGGCGCCTCGACGATGATGTCGCGCGCGTCCACGATGAACAGGTCGTCGCCCAGGTCGCCCACCAGCCGGTCGGCGCCCGTCCCGCCGTCCAGCGTGTCGTTCCCGGCCCCGGCCCAGATCCTGTCATCCCCGGCCCCGCCCCACAGATGGTTGGCCGCGGCATTGCCGATCATCCGATCCGAACCGGACCCGGCGCGGGCATTTTCGATGATCGTGCCGCGGGCGATCGCCAGATTCCCGATCAGCCCATAGACATTGGAAACCGCGCCCTCGTGCAGGTCCAGCAACTGCGCGCGGGTGTCGCTGGAACAGTCGATCCGGTCGATCCCGCCCAGGTCCGCAATCGTCGCGGTGATCCGCGCGCCCGAGATCATCTGCCGCATGGCGACGCCGAAAGCCCCGCCGACATTGCCGCCGACACCCCAGACGGTGTTGCCGGCGTGCAGATTGGCGGGGACACCATACAGGTCCTGCACCGCCAGGATGTCGGCCATCATGGGCGTCACGGCAAAGGCCCTGGAGGCATGGATATAGGTGTTCTGATCCTGGTCGAAATAGGACATGACCGATGCCTGCCAGCTGTCGTTGGCATAGATCCGGTCGGTCGCGTATTCGCCCGATCCGTTATAGGGTCCCGCATGGCCCAGCCCCAGCGCATGCCCGATCTCGTGGACATAGGTCTGGTATTCATAGCTGGCAAAGCCCTCGCCGGGCGAATCGAACCACCATGCGGGAATCCGCACCAGCGACTGGGTCACGATATCGGCCGCGCCGGACAGCACCCTGCTATAGGCGCCCCTGCCGTCGTCCACCTCGTCGAACATGATATGGGCCGAGGGATCCGCAACCGGGCGGAACCGGATGCCCGTCACCTGCGACCAGCCGTCCAGCGCCATCATCGCCAGCTCGCGCGCCTGCGGGCGCAGCGCCGTCACATCGACGGTCAGCGTTCCGCCCGCCTGCACGTCGTAGTGATGCCGCGAATAGCCGAAATCATCCCAGAACCCGTCGGTCAGGTAATGGGCGATCTGCTCCATCGTCCATGGACTGTCCGGCGTGGGAGTGATGTCGGGGGGCGTGTCGATCTGCCGGAAGGTCAGCGCATAACCGCCGGTGGCCGATCCATAGGCCTGCGCCTGCAGATAATGGATACCGTCGGCCCGTGCGGTGAAGGTGAAAAAGGACCGGTCCAGCTGGCCGCCGTGATCGTCGTTGCGGCGCAGTTCGTTCCCGTCCGCATCGCGCAGCGACAGGATGGTGTCGGCCACCGGATTCGCACCGTTTCCGACCATCAGGAATTCATAGGTCTGCCCTGCCTGCAACCGGACAGCGACCGCATCCCTGTCCCCGGCAAAGCCGATGGTCCCTCCGAAGATCCGCCCTTCGTCCAGGCCATAGGGAGTGGCGGCCGATTCCGGCGCGTCGGCCCGTTCGATCACATGCGGGGTCAGGTTTTCGGCGCGGACCGGATCGGCCGGCAGGGTGCGGGACGGCTGCGGCATCGGCTACTCCGTGGGTGACAGGATGGGACAGACGGCGGTAATGCCGCCGTGCGGCCGGCGCGCCTCAGGGGGCGCGCCGACCTTTTCAGCCGGCCGCGCCGCGGGTCAGACCCGCTCGATCGCGATGGCGGTGCCCTCGCCGCCGCCGATGCAGATGGCGGCCACGCCGCGTTTCTTGTCCTGCCGGATCAGTTCGTTCAGCAGCGTGACGACGATCCGTGCGCCGGACGCGCCGATGGGGTGGCCCAGCGCGCAGGCGCCGCCGTTCACGTTCACGCGGTCCGGCGACAGGCCCATCTTCTGCATGAAGGCCATGGGGACGACGGCAAAAGCCTCGTTCACCTCCCACAGATCGACATCCTCCCTGGACCAGCCCAGCTTTTCCAGCAGCTTTTCGGCCGCCGGGACCGGCGCGGTCGGAAATTCGGCCGGGGCCTGCGCGTGGCCTGCGTAACCGACAATGCGGGCCAGCGCGCCTTCGGCCTTGTCCGACAGCACCAGCGCCGCCGCCCCGTCGGAAATCGAGGACGAGTTCGCCGCCGTCACCGTCCCGTCCTTGCGGAAGGCGGGCTTGAGCGAGGGGATCTTGTCGGGGCGCGCGTTGCCGGGCTGTTCGTCGGTATCGACCACCGTCTCGCCGCCACGGCCCGGCACCCTGACCGCCACGACCTCGGACGCGAATCGCCCCTCGGTGATGGCGGCCTGCGCGCGCGACAGCGAACGCAGGGCGTATTCGTCCTGCGCCTCTCGGGTGAACTGGAACTCGGACGCGCAGTCCTCGGCAAAGGTGCCCATCAGGCGGCCCTTGTCATAGGCGTCCTCCAGCCCGTCCAGGAACATGCTGTCCTTGACCTCGCCATGCCCCAGCCGCGCGCCGCCGCGCATCTTGGGCAGCAGATAGGGGGCGTTCGTCATGCTTTCCATCCCGCCCGCGACGATGGTGTGCGCCGACCCCGCCCGGATTGAATCGGACGCCGACATCAGTGCCTGCATCCCCGACCCGCACATCTTGTTCAGCGTGACCGCCGGCACCGACTGCGGCAGCCCCGCGCCCAGCGCCGCCTGCCGGGCGGGCGCCTGTCCCTGCCCCGCGGGCAGGACGCAGCCCATCAGGACCTCGTCCACCAGATCGCCCTGCACATCGGCGCGGGACAGCGCCTCGGCAATGGCGGCGGCGCCCAGTTCCGGTGCGGACAGGCCGGACAGGGCGCCCTGCATGCCCCCCATGGGCGTGCGGACGGCGGCATGGATATAGACTTCGCTCATCGAGGATTTCCTTCGCTGAAGGCGGCGGCATTGACCGGATGTTAAGCCGTTCGGTCTATGGCATGGGGCAAGCCCGGCCTTGCTGCAAGAGGTGCGCATGCAATTGACCACCCTCCCCCTGCCCGGCGGCATCCACGTCCGCCTTGATGAATCCCGGCTGGATGCGGTCATCGCCATCCGCTTCAAGGATCGCCTGCGCGAGATCGTCGCACATCACGGCCCGCTGATCCTGCTGGACCTCGGCGCGGTCGATTTCATGGACAGTTCGGGCCTGGGTGCGATCCTGGCGATCCGCCGCACTCTGCCCGATTCGCGCCGGATCGAACTGACGGGCGTGACGCCGAATGTCGATCGGGTGCTGCGCCTGACCCATATGGACACGATCTTCACCATCCATCGCGACAGCGATCCGGCGGGGAATCGTGCATGACCGGCGTGTTCCCCTGCCCCGATGGCTCGGTCGTGCGCCCGCCCCACTGCCAACCCATGTTCCACCGGGTACTGGCGGCGCAGGAACTGGCGGTGCGGCAGGCACTGATCGACATGTGCGCCCGCTTTGCCGGGCCCGACCGCGACGCGGCAAGCCGGGCCGAACTGGTGCTGGCCGAGGTGATGAACAACATCGTCCAGCACGGCACCGGCCGCGGCAAGGAGCCGGCTTCCAGCGCAGCGGGGATGGCGGTAACGATCCACCTGACCGTGGCCCGGCATAAAGGCGGCCTGTGCTGCGCCGTCCGGGACGATGGCCGTCCCCTGCCCCCGTCGTGCCTGCTGGCGGACGCCCCCGCCGTGGATCTGGTGGTTCCACCCTGCAGCGGATTCGGCTGGCCGATCGTGCGCGCCCTGACGCAGTCGCTGTTCTATTACCGCGAAGGCACGCGCAACGTGCTGTCCTTCAACGTGCCGCTGGTCGAGGGCGGCGCCTTGGGCACGCCCTGCTCGGACGTGGCCTGACGGCAGCCGGGCGAAGGCTCAGCCCCTGGCGTGGAAATGATCGTGGATCGTCTGCGCCAGCGTCGCGGAAATCCCCTCGACTGCCTGCAGATCGGCCAGACCCGCCCGCGCCACCGCCTTGGCGCTGCCGAAATGGGCCAGCAGCGCCCGCTTGCGCGCAGCCCCCACGCCCGCGATCTCGTCCAGCGGATTGGCCAGCGCCTGTTTCGTGCGCCGCGCCCGGTGGGTTCCGATGGCCCAGCGGTGCGCCTCGTCGCGCAGGCGCTGGGTGAAATACAGCACTGGATCGTTCATGGGCAGGGCATGGGGGCGCTTGCCGGGCCGGTGGAATTCCTCCTTGCCGTGGTTGCGGTCCTGGCCCTTGGCGACGCCGATCACGGGGATGTCCTCGACCCCCAGTTCCGCCATGATGCCCGCGACCGCCGACACCTGCCCCGCACCGCCGTCGATCAGCAGAAGGTCGGGCCAGGCGTCCGACTGGCGGTCCGGGTCCTCCTTCAGCAGCCGGGCGAAGCGGCGCGTCAGCACCTCGCGCATCATGCCGAAGTCGTCGCCCGGCGTGATCTCGGTGCCCTTGATGTTGAACTTGCGGTATTGCGACTTGATGAAGCCGTCTGGCCCGGCGACGATCATGCCCCCCACGGCCGCCGCGCCCTGGATATGGCTGTTGTCATAGACCTCGATCCGGCGCGGCACGACCGGCAGTTCGAACGCCTCGGCCAGCCCCTCCAGCAGCCGCCGCTGGGTCGCGCTTTCGGCCATGCGGCGGGCAAGGCTTTCGCGCGCGTTGCGGGCGGCGTTTTCCACCAGTTCGGCCTTTTCGCCGCGCTGCGGCACGCCGATGGCGACCCGCCGCCCGGCCCGGTCGGACAGAAGCTGGCCCAGCAGGTCGGCATCCTCGACCCCGTGGCTCAGCAGGACCAGCCGCGGCGGTATCTTGTCGTCATAGAACTGCGCGACGAAAGCCTGCATGATCTCGGATTCCGACTCCGACCCGCCGGTGCGGGGATAGAAGTCGCGGTTCCCCCAGCTTTGATTGCCGCGGATGAAGAAGACCTGAACGCAGGCCAGCCCCCCTTCGACATGCAGCGCGATCACATCGGCCTCGGGCACGCCGCGCGGGTTGATCGCCTGCACCGACTGCACCGCCGTCAGGGCCTTGATCCGGTCGCGCAGCGCGGCCGCGCGTTCATATTCCATCGCCTGCGCCGCCTGCGCCATCTCGGCCGCCAGATTGGCCTGAACGGCGGTCGACTTCCCCTGCAGGAACCGTTCGGCGTCCGCCACCAGCGTCCGATAGTCGTCAAGCTCGATCCTGCCCACGCAAGGCGCGCTGCACCGCTTGATCTGGTAAAGCAGGCAGGGCCGCGTGCGCGAGCCAAAGGTCGCATCCGTGCAGGATCGCAGCAGGAACACCCGCTGCAACTGGTTCAGCGTCCGGTTCACCGCCCCCGCGCTGGCGAAGGGCCCATAGTAATCGCCCTTCTCCGACTTTGCGCCCCGGTGCTTCTTGATCTGGGCAAAGGGATGGGACTTGGCCACCAGGATGTTCGGGAACGACTTGTCATCGCGCAACAGCACGTTGTAGCGCGGCTTCAGCTGCTTGATGAGGTTCTGTTCCAGCAGCAGCGCCTCGGTTTCCGTGCGCGTGGTCAGGAACATCATGCTGGCCGTCTCGCGGATCATCCGCGCGATCCGCCCCGAATGGCCCGAGGGCCGGGCATAGTTCGACACCCGCGCCTTCAGGTTGCGGGCCTTGCCGACGTAAAGCACCGCCCCCTGCGCATCCAGCATCCGATAGACGCCGGGGCTGGAATCCAGCCTTCGGACGTAATCCTGAATCAGCGCATGCCCGGTCAGCGCAGGCAGATCAAAGGGTTCGATGTCGGTCATGAGGCCAAGAAAGTGATTCCGGTCCGACCCCGCAAGGGGGCATGGTTTGCAAGCGGATTCCTGTCCACCGAATCTGTGGATAAGGCTGTGGAGCAGCTGTTACCCAACATGCGCCCGGCCAGCGCAGGCTGGGCCTTTCACGCTCTGCCCAAAAATTAAGCATAAAAACAAGTATATGTTATTGCTTGATATTTTCTTTATCTGCATGAACCGGCTGGAATCGCGCCCGGAACGGGACCGATGAAATGACGAGAACGTGAGGCGGGGACAAACCGCCGCAGCGTCACATTTCAAGCACCGGCACGGCCGATGATGTCGGGCGTCTGCCAGGCCAGATGCTGCCCCCCGTCCACGCAGATCAGCTGCCCGGTGACCGAGGGCGCATCCAGCAGGAATCCCAGTGCTGCGGTCACATCGGCAGGGTCGGCGCCGCGCCCCAGGATGGTGGCGGCGCGCTGGCGGGCGAAATGCGTCTCGCTCTGCCGCTCGCCCCGCAGGGTCGGACCGGGGCCGATGGCATTGACGCGGATATGGGGTGCCAGCGCCTGCGCCGCGGTGCGGGTCAGCGCCCACAGACCGGCCTTGGCCAGCGAATAGGTCATGAATTCGGGCGTAGGCTTCAGCACCCGCTGATCGACCATGTTGACGATCAGCCCGTGTGCCTCCGGCTCTTCCACCGCGGGCAAAGGCGGCGGCAGCTGGCGGGCAAAGGCTTGCGTCAGAACGAAGGGCGCGCGCAGGTTCGACCCCATGTGGCGGTCCCAGCTGTCCCGCGTGGCGCTGGCGATATTGTCATAATCGAAGATCGAGGCGTTGTTGACCAGCACCCCCAGCGGACCCAGCCGCGCCACTGCGGCAGGGACCAGTTCCTGCGCCGCGGCCTCGTCCAGCAGGTCGGCCTGAAAGACCTCGGCGCGGACGCCCATGACGCGCGCCGCGGCGGCGGTGGCCTGCGCCTCGTCCGACGAACGGTCGTAATGAATCGCCACGTCATGGCCGCGGCCCGCCAGATACAGGGCCATTTCCCGTCCCAGCCTGCGGGCGGCGCCGGTGATGAGGGCCGCGCCCCTAACGGCCACGGGTCAGGCCCAGCAGCCGCGCCATCAGGCGCCGAAAGCCGGGGCCGGCGGCCAGGGCAATGGCCACCATGATCAGCAGGAACAGGATCACCGTCTTGACCATCTTGCCCCCTATCCCTGCGGCGTGATGCGGGCGAATGCCGTCCGTTCGGCCGCCGCGTCGATCAGATCATCGGCCGAAATGCCGAAGCGGCGCAAGAAGGGCACGCGCTGGCCGTAACGCTGGAAATCGACATTGCGCCCGAACAGGCCGCGCATCGCGGGTTCCAGATGGCCGATGTCGTCGGCCAGACCCAGCGAGACCGCCTCGCGCCCCACCCAGATCTCGCCGGTGAACAGGTCGCGGTCGGCGGGCAGCCGGCCTGCGCGGCGGGTGCAGACCTGGGCCTTGAATGCCTCGTGGATCGGTTCCAGCAGGCGTTGCAGGCGGGCGACATCCTCGGACGTTTCGGGGCGGAACGGGTCCAGCCAGGATTTCGAGGTGCCTGCGGTATGGATGCGCCGCTCGATCCCGTGGCGCTGGATCAGATCGGCAAAGCCGAAGCCCGCCGAGATCACCCCGATCGAGCCCAGGACCGAGGATTCATCCGCCCAGATTCGGTCCCCGGCCGTGGCCAGCCAGTATCCGCCCGAGGCGGCGACATCCTCGACGAAGACATGGACGGGCACGCGGGTATCCTGCGCCAGCCGCCGGATGCGGGCGGCGATCAGCGACGACTGCACGGGCGAGCCACCGGGCGAATTCAGGGCGATGGCGACCGCGACCGGCTTGCGGCGGCGGAACGCCCGGTCCAGCAGCGGGGCCAGTCCCGCATCCGACAGTCCCGCCGCCCCGTAGCGGGCGGGAATGCCGATCGCCCCCTGCAGGCGGATGACGCTGACGGTCGGGCGGCGGCGGGACAGAAAGGGAATGCGCATGCAGCGCAGATAAGCGCGGCGCCCTGCGCCGGCAAGGCGGCACGGCCGGATGCGGCATGGCACGGCGGAAAAGGCCCATGGCCTGCGCCGCTTCGGCGGCCAGAAAGGGACGGTCGCAGCCGACAGGCGCGGCGGCCAACCTCTGCGGGCGGCTTTGCCAGGCCCTGCCGCATTGGCGGCAAAGCTGTCGGCGCTGCCGACGGCCAGAATAGCGCCGGGCCCGGACAGGGCCAAGGGACCGATGCCCGGCCTAGCGGCCCGACAGGAATGCCATGACCTCGGCCCTGTCGGGCATCGCGTCGCCCGCCCCGGCGCGGGTCACTTGGATCGCCGCCGCGGCGGCGGCGTGGCGCAGGGCGGTTTCCACCGGCTCGCCCCGGTCCAGGCCGGCAGCGAACCAGCCGGCGAAACAGTCCCCTGCCCCGGTCGTGTCCACCGGCTGCACCGCAAAGGCGGGCTCGCGGATCACTCGATCCGTGGCCAGATCGCGGTATTCCGCCCCCGCCGCCCCGCGTGTCACCAGCATCGCGGGCACGGACGGCACGCCTCCGGTCGCCGCCTCCAGCGCGGCGGCCTCATGTTCGTTCAGCGCCAGCACCGACACATGCGGCAGCACCCTGCGCAGCGCCTCGGGATCGAAAGGCGCCGCCGAATAGACCACGCGCACCCCTTGAGCCCGCGCCTGCGCTGCGGCTTCGACCTGCAGGGCGGTTTCGTTCTGCAGAAGCAGCGTGTCCCCGGCCGACATGCCCGTCAGCGCCGCGGCGATGCGGGCCGGATCAAGGTGCCGGTTCGCGCCGGAATGAACGACGATCGTGTTTTCCGCCGCCCGATCGACCATGATGATGGCATGGCCGGTCGGAACCCCGGACAGCCGGTCCACACCGCAGCAATCCACCCCAGCGGCGGTCAGCCGGTCGATCACCCAGCCGTCGCCCGCCCCCATCGCGCCCAGATGGCGCACCGGCGCACCGGCGCGGGCGGCGGCGATGGACTGGTTCGCGCCCTTGCCGCCCAGCCCCAGCTCCAGTCCCAGGGCCTGCACGGTTTCGCCGGGTTCGGGCAGGCGGGCCAGCCGATAGACATGGTCGATGTTGATCGAGCCCAGATTCCAGATCGCCATTGATCCCCCGACATGCGAACGCGCCCCGCAGGGGGCGCGTTCATGAGGCGTCGCGATGACGGGTTCAGCGGCCGTCGCCGACCCGGTCCTTGCCGTATTTGAGCGGGCGCCACAGGCGCTTGTTGGTCAGATACAGAAGCGAAGTCAGCAGGATCAGGAACAGCACCGACACCAGCCCGGCCTGCTTGCGGTCCATCATCTTCGGCTCGGCCGTCCACATCAGGAAGGCCGCGATATCCTTGGCCGTGCTTGCCAGATCGGAAGGCGAGCCGTCCTCGAAGGTCACCATGTCGTCCGACAGGGGCGGCGCCATCGCGATCCAGCCACCGGGGAAGGCGGTGTTTTCATACAGGGTCGCGCCGGCTTCTTCCTTCGATTCGCCGGTATAGCCGGTCAGGATCGAATAGATGTATTCCGGCCCGCCGATGCCGTTGAACAACTGGCTGAGCCCGGTGCCATAGGGACCGTGGAAGCCCGCGCGCGCCTTGGCCATCAGGGACAGGTCCGGCCCCATGCCCTCGCCCGAAACGGTGGGGAAGTGATCGGTCGGCAGGCGCGGACGCTCCTCGTCCGTTTCCGGGTCCAGAATGGACATCTCGGCCGCATAGGCGCGAACCTGATCGGGCGGCAGGCCCGGCCCGCCCGGATCGGACAGGGTGCGCAGCGGCACCTGTTTCATCCCGTGGCAGCCGGAGCAGACCTCGGTATAGACCTGCAGGCCGCGCTGAAGCTGGAACTGGTCGTATTTGCCGAAGGGCCCTTCGAAGCTGAACGACACATCGGTGATGTGCTGTTCGTGCGTCGCGGCAGCTTCCCCGGCCGCAGCGTCTTCGGCGGGGGCTTCTTC
>CALLYR010000592.1 GCA_937859005.1 uncultured Paracoccus sp.
ACTGACCCCTCACAGCCGGGCAAGACGCGCCAGCAGGGCGGCGATCTCTCCCTGCCGGTGGCAGCCTGTCTTGTCGAAGACATGCTTCAGATGCGCCTTGACGGTTTCGCGGGCAATTCCCAGCCCCAAGGCCACCGCCGCCTGTCCGTGACCCTGCGCGATCAGCGCGGCGACGGCGGCTTCGCGCGGGGTCAGCCCGAACAGATCCTGCAGCAGCGGCGCGCAATCCGGTGCCGTCTCGGCCAGCATCTGCAACTGCATCAACACCGGACCGCCCCCTTCGGCGCCCTGGATGCGGCCGGGCAGGCGGCACAGCCGCAACAGCGCCAGCGGCAGCGCGGTCTGCGGTTCCTGGACGGGCAGCCGTATGGCCGCGGGCGCCGAAGGCAGGATGCGGATCGCCCTGCGAAAGCGCGCCTGGGTGCGGCGGTCGAGGAAATGCAGCCGGTCCTGCACGATGACCGAGACCTTCGTCAGGACGGCGGCGCAAGGGGCATTCGCCCGGCGCAGGCGGCCGTCCGGGCCGAGGAGCGCCGCAGGGGTTCCCAACGCCTCCAGCATCGCGGCGGCGGCGGCTTCGGGCGGGGCCGCGGGAGCGGCGAACAGATGCAGCGTATCCATCATGTGCCTCGGCCATGCCAGCGGCTGCGGGGTCCCGGCGCGGGGCCGCGCCTTGGGATGCGGATTGCCCGGCCGTGCATATCGCCCTCTGATCTGACGCACGATTCGGATGTCAGGGGACCGGTCCAGTGTAACGGAATCCGGCCCCTGTCCGGAAGGAAAGGAACATTTTCCGCCCTCCCGCCCCCGAACGGGGGATGCGCGACGCCACCGCGCGGCCCAGAATCGCCGCGTGACCTGCCGCCCCCCGCGCGGGGCGGCGAGCGGAGGATTTGATCATGGCCATTACCACATGGCGCGACGGCGCGCTGGTTTCCCCCCTGTCCGGCATAGCTTCGCGCATCACGCAACTGGCGAACGGCAATATCCTGGTGACCAGTGCGACAAGTGTCGACAGCGGCCCGGTCACGGGCTTCGGCACCGACATCATGGGCCAGATGTTCGACCCCTATGGCAATCCGGTGGGGCCGGAGTTCCGGGTCAACACCAGCTTCGTCGTGGACAACGAAAGCGGCGAATCGATCGCGCCCCTGACCGACGGCGGTTTCCTGGCCGTCTATCTGGATGTCGAAGCGGGCGGCACGGCGGTCCGCTATGACCGCTATAACGCATCGGGGACGTTCACCGGTGGGGGCACGGTGGCCGCGGTGACGGCGGGCGTCTCACCGTTCGACCTGCAGGCGGTCACCTCGTCCGCGACCTCGACGATGATCGCCTATCGTATCAGCGAGGCCGGCGACACGCGCGTGGTCGCCCGCATCTTCGACGCAACCGCGGGGACGCTGGGTCCGGTCGTCTCGCTGATGAACCCGCCGGACAATATCGGGCCCATGGATGCGGCCGTCCTGCCGAACGGCAATTATGTCATCGCGGCCGGGACGAATGCGGCGGACGACGGCATCGCCATCCGCATCATTTCGCCCACCGGCGTCAACGTGCTGGCCTATACCGTCCTTGCCGGGACTACCACGGACGGGGCGACGGTCGATGACGTGTCGGTCACGGCGCTGGCGAACGGCAATTTCGTGATCGCGGCGACCGAAACCGACGCCAACGACACGGATGTGCGGATCAGGGTCGTCAGCCCGGCCGGGACGGTCCTGGCGTCGCCCTTCGTGTCGGGCAGCGGGGACATCGACAACAATACCAACGAACCTTCGGTGACGGCGCTCAGCGACGGCACCTTCGTCGTGGTCTATGACGACGACAAGAGCGACGTGCTGGTGGCCGAACATTTCAGCGCCGCCGGCGTGTCGCTGGATACGTTCCAGTTCAATGGTCCGGGCACCGAACTTGACGTCACCGCGCTGGCGGACGGCCGTTTCGCCGTCAGCTATTACAGCAATGCTGCAGGCGGGCCGGTGATGGAAATCCTCGACACCCGCAACGGCATCAACGCGGTGCCGGTCTATACGCCGGTTTCGCGGCAGGTAGGGACGGTGGGCGATGACGTGTTCACCGCCAACGCCTTTGCGAACGAGGTCAATGCCCATGCCGGCAACGACACGATTCATGAAAGCGGCATCATCAAGACCTATCTGGCCGGCGCGGGCGATGACTGGGTGTTCGTCAATTCGGTCATCAACGCCGATGTCCATGACGGCGGCAGCGGCATCGACCTGATCGAATGGGGCACCGCGGGCTTCCTGGGCGGCGCCTTCGACCTTGCGGCGGGAACCGCCAGTTCGGGCGGCGCGACCGAGGTGATGATCAACTTCGAGAATCTGTCCGCCACGGATGGCAACGACACGATCTGGGGCACGGCAGGCGTCAACCGGCTGTGGGGCGGCGCTGGCGACGACCAGATGCGCGGCCGCGGCGGCGCCGACCGGATGAACGGGCAGGCAGGCAACGATTCCTATTACGTGGACGACGTGAACGACGTGGTCATCGAGGCGGCGGGCGGGGGCGACGACCGGGTCTATACCTCGGTCAGCTATCGGCTTTCCGCCAATGTCGAGCAGATCTTCCTGGTCGGCGTGACGGCGTTTCAGGCAAACGGCAATGCCCTGAACAACGTGGTCACCGGCAGTCAGGTCGCCAACAAGCTGGTCGGAGGCGTCGGCAATGACACGATCTGGGGCTGGAACGGCAATGACGAGCTGCATGGCGAATGGGGCAGCGATGTCCTGCGGGGCGGCAACGGGGCCGATCTCCTGATCGGCGGCATGGCCGCCGACAGGTTCGTCTTTGACGATGGCGATTCCGATGGCGGGGCCTTCGACCGGTTGCTGGCGGGCGCGGGGGGCATGGCCTTTGACGGGCCGGGCGCCGCGGCGGGCGATGTGATCGACATATCGCTGATCGACGCCGACAGCACCCTGGCGGGCGACCAGGCCTTCGTGTTCGGCGGCGCCGGCATCGGCCATCTGGGGATCTTCAATTCGGGCGGCCACACCCTGATCCTGGGGCAGACGGATGCCGATGCCGCGCCCGAATTCAAGCTGGTCATTCACGATGGCGGGGTGCTGGCCAGCGCCTACAGCGCCGCCGATTTCATCCTGTGACAACGGCCGGCCCGCAGGGACATTCCCT
>CALLYR010000593.1 GCA_937859005.1 uncultured Paracoccus sp.
GGGGCGAGGAAGCGCGGCAGGCTCGCCTGCACCACCACCGGGTCGCGGACCAGCATCGTCGCATCCGCCTGGCCGACCGCCTTTTCGGTCCAGGCCAGCGCCATCAGCCGCACCTCGCCGTTGAAGTCGGGCAGGGGGACGGTGACAGTCGCGTGTCCGTCAGCGTCCAGCGTCAGCGGCCCGGAAAACCACGCCATCAGCTTTTCGGTGGGCGGCGGCGCCTGCGTCTGCATGGAGGCCGCATCCCCCCCCGACCGGATCGCCCCGTCTGCCGCACCCGCGGGCAGGATCAGCCGCCCGTAAAGGTCGCGCAGGCCCACCCCCAGCCGCCGCTGGCCGAAGTAATGGTCGGTCGCGGACGGCGGCTGATAGCCGGTCAGATTCAGGATGCCCTGATCCACCGTCCAGACGGTCGCATGGACCGTCTCGCCCGCAGCAGTCCCGGCGACGGACAGCCTCACCTGCGCCTGCCCGCGCGGAGCGGTCTCCGGCGGGGCGGTCAGTGTGGCCTGCAACCGCCGGTCGCCCGGATCGACGGCGGCAGGGGCGATGCCCAGCGCGCGCACCGGCGCGTGGCCTGCATCCGCCGCCAGCGGCCGGATCGCGCTGACCGCGACATGGACGCCCGCCCCCCATTCGTCGGTGACGGGCAGTTCCACCGTGTTCAGCCCACGCGTCACGGGCACGGTCTTCAACGCGATCAGCCGGTTGGACAGCACCGACACCAGCGCAGTCCCGTCCGCCGCCGCATCCACCGTCACCCGCGCCGTGTCGCCCGCGCGATAGGCCGGGCGGTCCAGCGTCACCCGCAGCCGGTCGGGCGTGTCGGTCCCGCTGGTGGCCGCGCCCCAACCCGCGTCGAACAGGCTTGACGCTTCTGCCCCGTCCGCCCCGGTCACGACCAGTTCATACTGGCCCCACTGGACCGGCACCGACAGGCTGGCGGGCATCCCTGCGGGCAGGTCCAGTCCGCCGCCGTCCACGCGGCTGCGGCGGGTGACCGGCTCCCAGTTCCAGTCGCCGCCGATGGCGTACCACTGGTAATCGGTCTCGACCCGGTTCAGCACCCAGGCCGCGCGGCCCGGCTGCGGCGTCAGGTCGGAACCCAGGGCGACGATCTGGAACGTGGCCTCGGCCCCTTCGGCGACAGCGCCCTCGAAGCCGGGCCTGATCCCGATGGCGGCCCTTGCGGGCAGGACCAGCCGCGAGGCGCGGCGCTCGACGGGGCGGCCCGCGCCCTCGCGCACCGAAAGCGTCAGCCGCGCGTCCCAGGGGCGCGCGGCCAGCGCCAGCGCAGGCGGCAACTCGATGCGCGCGGCAAAGCGACCTTCGGCATCCGTGCGGCCGGCAGGCATGGCGACCACCTCGGGCGCGGCGGAATCGTCGTGGCGGCCGAACTGGTATCCCGCCCACCCCGGCAGGGTCGGGGCAGGGGTCAGGCGCAACTCTCCCT
>CALLYR010000594.1 GCA_937859005.1 uncultured Paracoccus sp.
GGTGACATGTCCAGCCAGCGCCCCCCCATTCCCCATGTCGTCCTGATGGACGGCACGCTGGCCTCGGTCGGAGGGCGGGGGCGCACCCATATCGGCACGATCCGGCGGCTGGTGGGCCGCGCCGGGACGGTGCGGGTCCATTATGCCAGCGGCATCCAGTGGTCCGACTGGCACGGCGTCAGCGCCGTCTTCACCGGGCGGGGGCTCGAGGACCGGATCGCCGCCGCCTATGGGTGGCTGGCCAGCAGTTGGCATCCGGGCGATCCCATCTTCATCTTCGGCTATTCGCGCGGCGCCTTTTCCGCGCGGTCGCTGGCCGGGATGATCGCGCAGGTGGGCCTGCTGACCCCGCAGGCGGCGACGGAACGCAACATCCGGCTGGCCTGGCGGTTCTATGAACGCGGCGGGTCCGAAGGGGCGATGGCCGCCTTTCGCCGCCGCTGCCATCCGCATGTGATGATCGACATGGTGGGGGTGTTCGACACCGTCATGGCGCTGGGGCTGCGGCTGCCCCTGCTGTGGATGCTGACCGAGGCGCGGCATCGGTTCCACAACGATCTGGGCGGCCGTGTCCGGCTGGCCGCGCAGGCGCTGGCGCTGGATGAAACCCGCGCCGCCTTCCAGCCCATCCTGCTTGAACCCGGTGCCGCCGAACGGGTCGAACAGCGATGGTTCCGCGGCTGCCATGCCGATATCGGCGGCCAGATGGCCGGGTTCGAGCCGGGGCGCGGGCTGGCCAATATCCCGCTGGTCTGGATGCTGGACCTGGCCGAGGCGCAGGGTCTGCCGCTGCCCGCGGGCTGGCGCGCGCGGCTGCCCTGCGATCCGGCCGCGCCGTCGGTGGGCAACTGGCGGGGATGGGGACGGGTCTTCCTGCTGCGGGTGCCCCGGACCGTGGAGACGGACGGGCACGACGCCCTGCATGATTCCGTGGCGCTGCCCTATCGGGGACCGGCGCTGATCGGGGGCACCCGCCCGGCGCGGTTCGCCCGCCGCATCCCGCTGCGCAGGCGCAAGCTGCGGCTTCCCGGTCTGCGCCGGCCCGGAGG
>CALLYR010000595.1 GCA_937859005.1 uncultured Paracoccus sp.
TGGCAGCCGGCGGCGCGCAGGCTGGCTTCCTGCAGGGAGAGGTCCTGGTCGGTCGTCGATACGCGGGCGTAGCCGTACAGGGTCATGGACGAGGCCTTCTGGCTCGTTTGGGTCCAGACCCATGCATGGTGCTGTCCGAAACGGCCTGAAGCAACCCTGTTCGGACGCTCCGACGTGTCCGATGCGGCTGTCCTGATGGGGTCTACCCTTGTGCAACGCTTGGCGTCAGCGCACTGATGCGGCTTCTGTGTCGGCAGACAAATAATTCTGGCAGAATCCGGACAACCAGTGCGAGCGGTTACAGCGTCCGCTCGTGCCGGAGTTCGATCGAAGCATCCGGTTGATTGCCCGTGAGGCCATCGACACGCGCCTGTCCACGTCCTGCCGGGCCGTTTCCGGTAATCGGCACGATCATCCTTTCGCCTCGGGCACCGCGGTCAGGCAGCATCCGCCCAGCATCGGTCTCGCGGGCCTTCTTTGCCGATCTGATGGCGGAGGACGTGGATACCCCCAACCTCCCGGAACAGGCCGAACACGAGGTCATGGCCCGCACCCCGAGCAGCGACAGGCGCAGGTTCACCGGGCTGTGTACCGTCCAGCGCCTTGTTATCCCCCGGATTCATTGCCGTATTGCCGACAAGTGCGAACCAGCCGATCCGGTCCACCCCGCCGCCGTCAGACCGGCGGACATTCCCCGAGGGTCGCGTTCACCACGAGGCCCCAATCCGCCGGATCGTCCCGCCCGATGGCAGGCTGCCGGTTCGTTCCATCCCGAATGCGGCGTCACGGCGACGGCAGCAGGGCAGCGCAGAGGCACCTTGCACCGCAGCCCTGACCGGCGGCCATCTGCCATCTGCCACCCCTGACCTCTGGCGCACTATGGGCCGGGATCCTGCAGCCCGCGCCCTTGCGCGGCATTCATCCGCTCGCATGGCGTGGTCAGCGCCCGAGGCCGCGGTCCCAACGGCATCATGTTCCGCGGCAGCAGCGCCGGATACGCCGGGCGGCGGTTGTCAGCCCCGGTGGGGAAGCCCGGCTCCGATCCCGATCACGGCGAGATCAGTGCGTCAGAGAGTCCCTTCCGGGCCGGTCCCGCGGCTGCCCGATCCCGCCACCCGCTCGATTGCGGCCAGGACGGCAGGCGTTGCCGTCTGATGGACCATGTGCCCCGTTCCCGGCACGCAATCAAAGGTACTGTGCCCGATCTCAGCGTGCAGCCGGGCCGACTGGTCGGCGGATGCGACGATCCTGTCCCCCGCGCCGGCGATGATCGCGACCGGCACCCGCAGGCGTGCATAGCGCTCTTGCGCGGCAGCGGCGCAGGGGATCATGAAGGCGGTCTCCTCGGCGCTGGCCCGCAATTGCGAGGGGCGCAGCGCCATCTCGCGCGGGAAGGCCCTGAACTTTTCCGGCACCGGGGCCGGGCTGAATATCCTGCGCATCAGCCGCGGCCAGATCAGGCGGCCTGCCAGCGGGCTCAGGGTATGGCGCATCACGTCGCCCACGATGGGCAGAGCCGGTGCCGACAGCGGAACCACGTCGAGACGCGGCGATGGATAGAAATAGCCCGCCTCGAGAACGAGCCCCCGGACCAGGCCGGGATGCCGGTCGGCCAGGGCCACGGCCACCGCCCCGGCCCAGGAGTGGCCCAGCACGACCGCCCGGTCCACCCCCAGCATCCGCAGCGCTGCGGCCAGCAGGTCCGCCTGGGCGTCGGGCGTCCAGAGCCTGCCGCGCGGCCGCGTGCTGTAGCCATAGCCGGGACGGTCGAAGACGATGACGCGATGGTGCCGGGCCGCCGCCTCCACCAGGCCGCTGGACAGGAAATCCTGGATCATGCTGCCGTTGCCATGCAGCAGCACCAGCGGCGTGCCGCTTCCGCGTTCCAGATAATGCAGCCGCACGCCCTCGGCCTCCAGGAACCGGCCCAATGGCGGATTGGCCCGCTCGGCCCGCAGGGCGCGGCGGCGATTGATGAGGGCGCAGGCCGCCAGAGCCGCCGCCGTGGCCGCCGCGGCCAGGACCCGCGCTCTTCCCGCGCCTGCAGGCCGGGCGGATGGTGAGGCACGATGGGCGCGGGGCAGGCGTATGTTCATCTGGGTCATCCGTGTTGTCGGGCGGTCAGGGACGCAGGAAACCTCCCCATGCCGCGCTGCAGCATAACGCTGGCCTTCATCCGGGGTTCCGCGGTCAGGTTTCGGGCAGGGCCGGGGGCGGACAGCAGTAACGGCTCTCATTCATGGCCTGACCGCCGGGACCCGCATTCGTCCCGGTTTCACGGCGGCAGGCGTTCGGTTCCTGCCTCTCTGGACAGCGCAGCAGACCAAGAGACGCCCGAGTCCGGTTTTCCGCGACTGATGCAGGGCCGGGACGGAAGCAGAACAGGCTTTTCTGCCATCCGGGAATGATGTTCATGATGCCGGCGCGCTCTGCGTCATGCCGGACGGTCGCCGCGCCGCTGCCGCGCACCGGCCCCTTGCCGAAAGGCGCGCGGCCATGACCGGCAAGCGTGGGGGGACAGCCGGCATCCATCCAGCAGGGCAGGCAGGCCAGGGACGAGCTTTGCTGTTGAGACAGGTGGCGACGGAAGGAGCTTTTCTCTCGTGCCGTCACCGACCCCCTGCAGACATCCGATCGCTGCAGGCGGGACACGCCCGGCGGCGCACCTGGACAAGATGCGTCTGACAGGGCGTCTTCCAGCGGGCGATCGGGCTACCGGGCGACCGGGCGACCCCGTGAGGAGGCCGAAGGTCTAGGCCAGCAGCAGGTCCATGTCGCTCGCGTCGATGAGGGCGCGATCGACGTTCAGCAGTTCGATCACGATCTTGTCGCAAGCGATGCGGGTATGCTGGCCCGAGGTTCCGAAGCTGGTGATGACGAGATCGTCATGGCTGACGTCCGCCCCGTTCTGGATGCGAAGCCGGTCGATCCCGTCCTCGAAATCACTGACGCGGGCGGTGGAGGCCTGGGTGAACCGGAACACGTCGGCGTCCGCCCCGCCGAAAAGCATGTTGCGGCCCGCGCCGCCGTCGAGGAGGTCGGTTCCCGCCCCACCCTGCAGCATGTCGTTCCCCACGCCGCCGTAAAGCTGGTCGGCCCCCGTTCCGCCGTGCAGCGTGTCATCGCCGGTCTGGCCGAACAGCCGGTCGTCATCCGCGTCGCCATGAATCCGGTCGTTGCCGCGGCTGCCCGAGACAGTGTCGCCGCCCCGGCCCGCGCTGATCACCTCGTCGATCTGAATGCCGTTGATCGTGTCGCCGCCCGGCGTGCCGCGAACGGTGCCATCGGCAGGCGGCGGCACATCGTCCATGATGTCGGGATAGCTGGTGATGCCCACGGCTTCGCCGCGGCTCACGCCTGCGGGCAGCATCGTCAGGGGATCGCCGCCGGCCGCCGCCAGCATGGCGCCGATGAAGGCGTTCGAGTTCTCGCCGAAGACCTCGTAGGAATGGTCGGCCCGGTCGATCATGCGGGCGTATTTGACCATGATCGCCCACGCCTGGTCGTCGGTCAGGCCCGGAAAGTCGAGCGGGGTGCTGGAACGTTCGGCGGGCGTGTCGCCGTCGCGGTCATCGGCCGAATCGTCGATGGGCACGTTGGCCTCGACCTTCATGTCTCCGAACCAGGGCAGATAGCGGCTCTCGGGCCCCGAGCGGATCACATATTCCTCGCCATCCGTGTCGCGGAAGACGAGGTAGAGATGGGTCGTGCCCGAAGGCAGGCCGAAAATCCCGACCTCGCTGGCCTCGATGAAGATCTGTCCGGCCATCGCAGTCCCACCGGCTGGTGAAAGCAGTGCCTGCAAGCCTAGCAGCGGCAGGCCCGCAGGATCAACGGTCTTGCGCCGGCCGCATGGGATATCCCGAGACGACAGGGGGCTGCGACCGCTGCTCCGTCAGGGCGGATCGGACATTCGCGGCCGTACCGGACCGCGCCCTGTCTTCCGCAGGCTGCGACACCCCGGCCCCGCCTGCAGCATCCCCGCCTGAGATCGCCAGCCAGGACCAGTTTGCCCATCGCATCCCCGGTTCCCGGCAGCCGGACCGGGTGGCGCAATGGCGTTCGTCCGGGCGCCGCTTTCGAGCCCTGACCGCAACCCTCTCCTTCAGGGCGCTGCGACGACCGCCCGAAGCCGCGCGTCCCTGAATGCGCTCCCGGTGCCCTGCCGCGGCGGCTACCGGGAATCCCCGGCCGATGCCGGCGTGGCGACTGCAGGGACAAGCGCGGATACCGGCGGTACCGGTCCCGGCATCCCCGCGCCCGAGGCGATGCGGAACGTTCGCCCGAGGCGGCGGGGTCGCAGGTCCGGTCCGCTGCATCCTGCCTGACCGGCCCGAAGGCGCTAACCGCGCCCGCGGGCCTGGAGCCCTCGCTCCGCCTCGGCGACATGCGCCTTGACGGCAAGGAAGCTGTCGGGCGTCACCGAGATCGAATCTATTCCCGCCTCGACCAGAAGCCGCGCGAAGGCCGGGTCGTTGCTGGGCGCCTGGCCGCACAGGCCGACCTTGCGGCCCGCCTCGTGCGCGCGGGCGATCACCGTCTCGATCATCCAGCGCACGGCCGGGTCGCGCTCGTCGAACAGCGCGGCAAGTTCGCCCGAGTCGCGGTCGACGCCCAGCGTGAGCTGCGTCAGATCGTTCGAGCCGATGGAGAAGCCGTCGAAGCGTCGGGCGAACTCGTCCGCCAGGATCACGTTCGACGGGATCTCGCACATCACATAGACCTCGAGTCCGTCCTTCCCGCGCTCCAGCCCCGCTTCGGCCATGACCTCCAGCACCCGGTCGGCCTCGGCGGGCGTGCGGCAGAAGGGGATCATCACCAGCACGTTGCGAAAGCCCATCTCCTCGCGCAAGCGCCGGATCGCGCGGCATTCCAGCAGGAATCCGTCCCGATAGCGCGGAGAGTAGTAGCGCGAGGCGCCGCGGAACCCGATCATCGGGTTCTCCTCGGCGGGCTCGAACTGCGCGCCGCCCACGAGACCCGCATATTCGTTGGTCTTGAAATCGCTCATGCGGATGATGGCGGGGCGCGGATGCACGACCGCCGCGATGCGCGACAGCCCGCGCGCGAGGCGGTCCACGAAGTAGTCGCCCTTGTCGGCATGGCCGCGCGTCAGGGCCTCGATCCCGGCCCGCACGGCGGGGTCCTGCAGTTCGTCGAAGCGCGTCAGGGCCAGCGGATGCACCTTGACGGCGTTGGAGACGACGAACTCCATCCGCGCAAGGCCCACGCCGTCCGCGGGCAGCCGCCACCAGCGGAAGGCGGCGGCGGGGTTGGCGAGGTTGAGCATGATCCGGGTGCGGGTCGGG
>CALLYR010000596.1 GCA_937859005.1 uncultured Paracoccus sp.
TTTCATACAGATTGGGATCGCGCAGCACCACGCGGTCCAGCACGACGCGCAGATCCAGCGCGGTGCCGCCCCGCAGGTCCACCGGGCCGCTGACCGTCAGCCGCCCGCCGTCGGCGACCTGGCCCGTGGCGTCGATGCGGATCAGCCCGCCCGCCAGATCGGCGGTGGCGTTCAGGTTTTCGACCCGCAGGCCCAGCTTGGGATCGGACAGCTGCGCTGCGGGCAGGTTGACCCGCCCGGACAGGTTTTCCAGTGCAGGACGCCCGTTCAGCCGCAGGTCGAAATCGACCGCGCCCTCGATGGACCGGACCCGCAGCATCGGATTGACCAGCGCCGCGTCGCTGACCCCCGAAATCCGTAGATCGACGGTGGAAAAGTCGCGCGCCGCCGTGCCCGCGATCCGCGCCCGCGTGCCGCCGGGGGCGGTCGCGTCCAGTTCGACGGCATAGGTCGTGTCCCCCTGCCGGATCGTGCCGGCGACGCCGGCCGGGCCGGGAAAGCCGGGCACCAGCAGGGCCAGGTCCGACAGGCTGGCGTCCACGCTCAGCCCGCGCTGCGGATCGCCATCCGCCGCGATGCGCAACTGGCCGTTGCTGACGTTCAGCCGGTCCACGGTCACAGCCCCATCGGCGGACTGCGCGGCAGCGAGGTCAAAGCTCGTCTGCCCCGCCAGCAGCGGATCGACCTGCGCCACTCCGACCCGCAAGCCGGTGGCCGTGCCTTCGGCGGTGATGCGGCGGGCGCCGTCCTGATCGGTCACGCGGGCAGTCGCCTCGACCGCGCCCCCGATGCCGCGGCCCAGAAAGGCGATGCTGGCCGCGTTCAGCCGCGCGGTCAGGTCGGTGCGTCCACCGCCCACCGCGCCCTGCGCCGCGGCGTTCAGGCGGGCATTGGCGATGGTCGCCTCCTCGATGGCCAAGATGCCGTCCCGCTCGACGGCGCGCAGCGTCAGCCGCGTCGGCCCGGCTAGCGCCGCATCGGCCTGTGCCTGTCCCAGCGACAGGTCGTTCGCGGTCCCGTCCAGCGTCAGCCGCCGCGCGCCGGTGCCGTCGTCGGCGAACCGCCCCTGCGCTGCAAAGGACCCGCGCCAGCCTAGCCCCAGCGCCGACAGGTCGCGCAGATCGACCGAGCCGCGCAGGTCGGTGCCGGTGTCCCCGATGGTGCCCGTGGCCGAGACCTGGGCCGCGGGGTTGTCGATGGTGGCCTGTTCGATGGTGAACAGGCCATCCCGTTCCGTGCCCCGCAGCGTCAGCCGGGTTTCACCTTTCAGCGCGCCGTCCAGATTGGCCTGACCCAGCGCCAGATCCTGCCCGGTGCCGGCAACCTCCAGCCGGCGGGTGCCCGAGCCGTCGTCCGCCAGCCGCCCGTCCAGCACCAGCGCCCCGCGCCAGCCGCGCCCGAAGGACGCCAGCGAGCGGATGTCGGCACGGGCGGACAGGTCGGTCACGCCTTTGCCGAACACGCCCTGCGCCTGCGCCGTCTTCTGCTGGTTGGTCAGGTCG
>CALLYR010000597.1 GCA_937859005.1 uncultured Paracoccus sp.
GCGATAGAAGCCTTGTGCCGACATATAGACCCCGATCAGCGCCGCCCCGGCCGTGAACAGCAGGAAGGAACCGCTGCGCAGCCCCAGAAAGGCCACGGCCGCGCCTGTGGCGGCGATCATGCTGGCCAGGTTGAACCCGGCCCGCCGCCCGTGCCGCGCCATGAAGCCCGAAAGGGGCCGCGCCGAAAGCGCCGACCCCAGCATCACCATCGATATCGGCAGCGTCGCGAGACACCGGTTCGGCGCCAGCATCGCCCCGGCCAGCCCCCCCGTGATGAAGACCATCGACATCTGCGCGCCCAGGATGGCTTGCGCCACGATCAGCACCGCGATGTTGCGCCAGGTGCGGCGGCGCGATTCGGGGGTATCCGCCACTTCTCCGGTCATGCGGCAAGTTCCGCGGCATCGCGCGCCAGCGTCCCGATCGCATCCCAGTCGCCGCGGGCCATCAGGGGCTCGGGCGCGATCCAGCTGCCGCCGACGCAAGACACATTGGGCAGCGCCAGATAGCTGCGGGCATTATGCGGCCCGATTCCGCCGGTGGGACAGAAGGCGAGATGCGGCAGCGGCCCGTGCAGCGCCTTCAGCAGGGGCACCCCGCCGGCAGGTTCGGCCGGAAAGAATTTCAGCATGTCGAAACCGTGCTCGGCCGCAATCATTGCCTCGGACGCAGTGGCAACACCGGGCAGCAAGGGCAGGGCGGCATCCTCGCAGGCCGAAATCAGGCGGTCGGTCAGGCCGGGCGAGACGGCGAAGGTGGCTCCCGCCTCGCGCGCGCGGAAGGCGTCCTCGGGGGTCAGGACGGTGCCCGCGCCGATCTGCACGCCCGGCACTTGCGCCATCGCGCGGATCGCGGGCAGGGCGGCGTCAGAGCGCAGCGTGACCTCCAGCACGGACAGGCCGGCTGCGGCCAGCGTGCGCGCCAGCGGTTCCGCCCAGGCCGCGTCGCGCAAGGTCAGAACGGGGATGACCGGGATGCATCCGCACAGCACACGGGTGCGGCCGGACTGGCTGGCAGGGGTCATCGGGCGGCCTCAAGCAGGTTTCAGCCCAGACCCTGCGCCAGCCTGTCCGGGGGTGCAACCCGGACCGCGCGTCCCTCTTACCGGGGCGAGTC
>CALLYR010000598.1 GCA_937859005.1 uncultured Paracoccus sp.
TTACCGTCTCGGCAGCCGTATCGGCGTGCGCGCGCTGCGGCTGTTCGGGCGCCGCGGCTGGATCGCCAGCCTGCCGCTGGCGGGCGGCTGGACGGCCTATCGCGACCTGCCGCGCCCCCCGGGCCGCACCTTCATGGAACAGTACCGCGCCGAGCAGGCGAAGAAGGAGCAGCGCAGATGAGTTCCCGCGACCGCATCCTTGCCGCCATCCGTGGCGCCCGGCCGGGGCCTCTGCCCCCCGCCGACGTCATCGCCGCCGAGGCGGCCGCCTTGCTGGAGGCGCCCGGCACCATCCGCCCGCAGCCGGCCGCCCCGACCCTGGCGGCCGAATTCGAGCGGAAAGCCTCGGCCCTTGGCACGACCTTCGATCATGTGTCCGCCGTTATCTGGATGCGCAGGACCTGCGGCCGGCGCTCGCGCTGCAGCCGGTCCCGGAACTTGCCGCGCTCGATTGGTCAGATATCGCCACGCATGGCGACATCGCGCCCGACGAGACGGCCGCGCTGGGCCTGGCCCTCTGGGGCATCGCCGAAAGCGGGTCGCTGGTCGTCCATTCCGGGGCGAACGCGCCGGTCCTGCTGTCCTTTCTGCCGCTGCACCACATCGTCGTGCTGGAGGAACGCACCCTGCTGCCTCATCTCGAGGATTATGCGGCGCGCATGGCGGGGACGGCGCAGCCCCGCAATGCCATCCTCATCACCGGCCCCAGCGGCACCACGGATATCGAAGGAAGTTATGTCCGGGGCGCCCATGGTCCCGGTTTCCTGCATGTCATCATGGTCGGGCAGTGAACCGGGCATGTGGTGCCGGTCTCACACAGACCGGGCTGCCGGCGGACCCTTGCCCTTGTGCCATCGGCCGCAAAGCCGCCAAGCCGACATGACCGGCAAGGCAAGGGCACCCCGGGGCCGAAGGGTGACAGCACAGGGACATGCCGTACCGCTGCGGCAGGAAGCGGCTTTCCGGCATTCCCTTGTCTGGTCGGGGGCGACCTCGCGACCCGTGCAGATGCAGCGGCGAGAGCCTGGGAATGGCCGGTTTCCTGGCCCGCTGACGATCACCAGGCCCGCTTTTTCGATGGGATCGGGGCGAGTGTCCTGGCTGAGGGCTCTTCCGATGACGGGGGACCTCTATCCTTGTGCACAGAACCAGCCCGGACCGGATAAACGACGCGCAATCAGGGACTTGCGTCTGCTGCTTGGCCGAGGGGACCGGTTAGGCGGTTCAGATCGCGGAACGCTCCTCTCTGGAATGTCGGCTGGAAAGGGAGGGGTCCTGCCCTTTCAATCCAGCTGCCGGGCGGAGATGACAAGTCCTTGCCCGGCAGCTGGTGAGGAGGGCACTCGTAACAGAGGTCGGATCGTTACTGTCCCGCCCCGGCCGTCAACTCGCCAGGATTGCGGTCGTTCCTTTCCGATTGGGTTCATGTCACCGACAGGATGAACCTGGAGCCTGCAGGGAGGGGCAGCGACCGGCGGCTGCGAAATCTCGAACTGTATCTGCGGGGCGCCGGCTGCCGGACGGGTACGAACGTAATCGTCATCGTCCGGCAGCCGGCCGGGGGGAGCCCCTGTTTGCCGGCGCCGAAGGAACCTCCCTTCCGTGCCGGCTATCGTCTTATCCGTTCCCTCCGGCTCAACTGCACAGGTGACGAAAGGTTGCGTTGTTCCCCTCCGGGCCGGGCTGTTGGCCTGTTCCGGGAAATCGGGCCGATCTGCGCGAGCGCTTTCCAGCCATGACGGATCGTCAGGCAAGAGCGGGAGCCAATGAAGGAACCGAGGATGTCGAGGCCAATGGATCGTATCTGCGATGCGGCGGCCCGAAGGCGAAATGCCGGACGAACCGGGAATGCCGGAGCGAGGAGACGGGAATGGCAAGGTAATGTGGTCCTGCGGCTTGCAGTTCAAGGGACCGCCTCGCCGCCCTTCACTGCAACCCGGCCACAGCCGCACCCGAGCCCTGACCCCAGAACGGGGCATTGCGCCGCCATGGGTCGCGTCACGGCTCCCCGGATTCGCCCTGATCGTTCTGAATCGCGACGAAGTTCCTTCTGAGGCCCTCAAGATAATGCATGGTCGCAATGATGTCGGAGTTCGAAAAGCCCGCCAGTGCAACGCGATAGAATTCATCGATCTGCGGCTGCATGGCCGACCATGCCTGCTTTCCGGATTCGGACAGGCAGATGAAGCGCGAGCGCCTGTCGCGCTCGTCCACGGCGCGCTCGATCAATCCGCGGGTTTCCATGCGGGACAGGACCCCGGTCAGGTTCTGGCGGCTGACCATCAGCAAGCCGGCGAGATCGCCCACGCTGATGCCGCGGGCGCTGCGGGGATCGTTGAGCGCGCCCAGGATTGCCCATTGCTGGGTGGTCACCCCATGCATCTCCAGCGCGCGGGTGCCGGTTTTGTTCAGCAGGTTGGCGGTCTGATAGAGCCGGAAGAACAGCCTGTTGCGCAGCCCTGCCGTCATCGGGTCGACGATGGCTTCTTCGGCCTGCCGGGCGATCGTACGCTTGTTCATACTGCAGCATCCACCGATTCAGGGGCGACTTTCAAGAGCCGCTTATCAGTAAATATATTGACATAAATATCCTCTGATGGCACTCCATCTCCAGACGAGAATCATGCATCAGTCCAGAGATAACCGCAGCAGTTCTGTGACATATCATTTGTATCTGGTGCTTTCCCAGCGACTGGAGGACACGCATGCGCGGACTGAAAGACAAACTGGTTGTCGTAACTGGCGGCGGCGGCGGGATCGGCTCTGCCACCTGCGAGCGCTTTGGCGAAGAGGGCGCGCATGTCGTGGTCGCCGACATCAACGCCGGTGCCGCGCAGGCGGTCGCGGACCGCATCGTGGCCGCGGGCGGACGCGCCGCGCCGATGGTGGTCGATCTGACCGACACGGATGCCGTGCGCGCCGCGGTCGAAAAGGTCGAGGCCGAGATCGGCCCGATCGACGTGCTGGTCAACAATGCCGGCTGGGACCTGTTCGTGCCGTTCCTGAAATCGCAACCGGACTACTGGTCGAAGATCATCGACATCAACCTGCGCTCGGTGCTGAACATCACCCATCCGGTGCTGACGAAAATGGCCGAACGCAAGTCCGGCCGCGTGGTCAGCGTGGCATCCGACGCCGCCCGCGTGGGCTCGTCGGGCGAATCCGTCTATGCCGCCTGCAAGGCGGGCGTGATCGCCTTCTCGAAAACGCTGGCGCGCGAACATGCGCGGCAGGGGATCACCTTCAACTGCGTCTGCCCCGGCGTCACCGACACGGCGATGCTGGACAGCTTCATGGAGGCCGCGGGCAACAAGGAAAAGCTGCGCGACGCCTTCACCAAGGCCGTCCCCCTGGGCCGGCTGGGCCGCCCCGAGGATCTGCCGGGCGCGATCCTGTTCCTGGCCTCGGACGACGCCGCCTTCATCACCGGACAGGTGATCTCGGTGTCCGGCGGCCTGACGATGCACGGCTAACGGAGGAGCCATCATGGAATATACCGACATCCTGTACGAGATCCGGGGCGGCGCTGCCTGGATCACCATCAACCGTCCCGACAAGTACAACGCCTTCCGCGGCCACACGGTCGATGAACTGATCCACGCTTTCCAGACCGCGGGCTGGGACCGCGAGATCGGCGTGATCGTGCTGACCGGCGCGGGCGACAAGGCGTTCTGCACCGGCGGCGACCAGTCGGCCCATGACGGCCAGTATGACGGGCGCGGCGTGATCGGCCTGCCGATCGACGAACTGCAATCGCTGATCCGCGACGTGCCCAAGCCCGTCATCGCGCGGGTCAACGGCTTTGCCATCGGCGGCGGCAACGTGCTGGCCACCATCTGCGACCTGACCATCGCGTCGGAAAACGCCCAGTTCGGGCAGGTCGGACCCAAGGTCGGCTCGGTCGATCCGGGTTTCGGCACCGCCTATCTCGCCCGCGTGGTGGGCGAAAAGCGCGCGCGCGAGATCTGGTATCTGAACAAGCGCTATACTGCCCAGCAGGCGCTGGACTGGGGCTTGGCCAACGCGGTCGTCCCGCCCGAGGAATTGGACGCCGAGGTGGACCGCTGGGTCGCGGAACTGATGGACCGCTCGCCCACGGCGCTGGCGATGGCGAAAGTGTCCTTCAACGCCGACAGCGAGAATATCCGGGGCATCTCGGCCATGGGGATGCGGGCGCTGTCGCTTTACTATGACACCGACGAGTCGAAAGAAGGCGGCATCGCCTTCAAGGAAAAGCGCAAGCCCGATTTCCGCAAGCACGTCGCCCGCAAGGGCTGACCCTTCCGGGGGCCGCCCTGCCGCGGCCCCCTTTTCGATCTGCCGGGGCAAGGCTTCATGTCAAAGACCGTTTTCGATACCGAGGAACTGGACCAGATCCGCGATCTGGCGCGCAAATTCGCCCAAGGTCGCGTCGCGCCCGGATGCAAGGCCCGTGAAAGGGCAGGGCGCATGGACATGGATCTGGTGCGCGAGATGGGCAGCCTGGGCCTGATCGCCCCGGAACTGCCCGAGGAATTCGGCGGCATGGGCGCGGGCACGCTTTATGCCGGCGCCATCGTCGAGGAGATCGCGCGCGCCGATTTCACCTTCGGCTATGTGCCGCTGCTGGCCTCGCTGAACGGCCAGATCCTTGCGCAGTTCGCCCGTCCCGACATCGCAAGGGAATGGCTGACCAGGCTGACGGCGGGCGAGATCATGCTGGCCATCGCGCTGACCGAACCCAAGGGCGGGTCGGACGCCGCGAACCTCGGGTTGCGGATGGAGCGTGACGGCGCGCATTATGTCCTGAACGGCGAGAAGACCTCGATCTCGGCCAACCAGATCGCTGCGGGAACGGTGGTCTTTGCCCGGACCGGCACGCCCGAGGACCGGGCGCGGGGTGTGTCCGCGATCCTCGTGCCGATGGACCTGCCGGGGATTTCCACGTCCAGGTTCGACAACATGGGCCAGAACTCGGTCGGCCACGGCTCGATCTGGTTCGACAACGTGCGGGTGCCCGCGGAAAACCTGCTGGGCGATGAAGGCCGCGGTTTCGCGCAGGTGATGCAGGGCTTCGACTTCTCGCGCAGCCTGATCGGGCTGCAATGCGTCGGCACCGCGCAGCAGTCGCTGGACGAAACCTGGGCCTATGTCGGGGAACGCCGCGCCTTCGGCAAACCTCTGGGCGCGTTCCAGGGGGTCAGCCACCAGCTTGCCGATTTCGAGACGAAGCTGGCCGCCGCGCGGCTGCTGTCGTTGAACGCGCTGTGGCTCAAGGACAACGGCCTGCCGCATACGGCCGAGGCGGCGATGACCAAATGGTGGCCGCCGCTTCTGGCCTATGAGGCGATCCATGCCTGCCTGCTGATCCACGGCCATGCCGGCTATGCGGGCGACCTGCCCTTTGCGCAGCGGCTGAAAGACGTGCTGGGCCTGCAGATCGGCGACGGCACCGCGCATATCATGAAGAACATCATCGCGCGGGAACGCGCCGGGCGGGACGCGGTCAGCGGCTGAGCCGCCGCCGACCGGCATGTATTGGGGGAGGAGAGACCCATGGACTTCGACGCCGTTCTGATCGAGCCGCGCCGCGAGGCGATGGCCCGCGCCGGCCACTGGCGGGGCAAGACGATCAACGACTATTTCGATGCGGTGATGGCCGAAAAGCCCGATGCGCTGGCGCTCAGTTCGATCTCGGTGACCGAGGGCGTGCGGCGCGACCTGACCTGGGCGGAACTCGACCGCGCCGCCAACCGCGCCGCCGTGGGGCTGTCGCGGCTGGGCGTGGGGCCGGGCGATGTCGTGACCTGCCAGTTGCCCAACAACTGGAAGTTCGTCGCGACCTATCTTGCCTGTTCGCGGCTGGGGGCGGTCTTCAACCCGGTGATGCCGATCTTCCGCGAACGTGAGCTGCTGTTCATGCTCAACCACGGCGAAGCCAGGGTCTTCATCGTTCCCCAGGTCTTCCGCAACTTCGACCACGAGGCGATGGCCGAGGGGATGCGCGCAGAACTGCCGCATCTTCAGCACATCATCGTGGCGGGCCGCGACGGGACCAACAGCTTCACCCGGATGCTGGCCAACCCCGATTTCGACGACGAGCCGGACCTGAAACGGCTGGTGATCGAAAACCGCCCCGGCCCCGACGACGTGAACCAGCTGATCTATACCAGCGGCACGACCGGAGAGCCGAAGGGCGTGATGCACACCTCCAACACGATGTTCTCGAACCTGATCCCCTATTCCGAACGGCTGGGGCTGACCTCGGACGACGTGATCGCCATGGCCTCGCCCATGGCCCACCAGACCGGCTTCATGTACGGGCTGCTGATGCCGATCTATCTCAGGGCGCGGTCGATCCTGTTCGACGCCTGGGACCGCCGGCTCAAGGCGTTCACGGTGCGGGACGACCGGGTGACCTTCACCATGGCCTCGACGCCGTTCCTGATGGACCTGACGCAGGCCGTCGAGGAAAACCGGGTCGACAGTTCGTCCCTGCGCATCTTCCTGTGCGCGGGCGCCGCGATCCCCGGCCCGGTGGTGGAACGCGCCCGGCAGGTGATGACGGGCACCAAGGTCATCTCGGCCTGGGGCATGACCGAGAACGGCGCCGTCACCCTGGTCGATCCCAGGGACGACGACGAGCGTTCCGTCAACACCGACGGCTTCCCGCTGCCGGGGGTCGAGCTGCAGATCCGCGACGACGCGGGCAACGTCGCCCCGTTGAACACGCCGGGCGAACTGTTCGTGCGCTGCTGTTCCAACTTCGGCGGCTACCTCAAGCGGCCGCATCTGAACGCGACCGACGAGGACGGCTGGTTCGACACCGGCGATGTCGCCCGGATGGACGAACGCGGTTATATCCGCATCGCGGGCCGGTCCAAGGACATCATCATCCGCGGGGCCGAGAACATCCCCGTGTTCGAGGTGGAATCGGTCCTGTTCAAGCACCCGGCGATCCAGCAGGCCGCCATCGTGGCCTATCCCGACGAGCGGCTGGGCGAACGCGCCTGCGCCTTTGTCACGCTGAAGCCGGGCGCGAGCTTCGACATGGACGAGATGAAGCGCCATCTGGGCGCGCACAGGCTGGCGATCCAGTACTGGCCCGAGCGGCTGGAGATCCGCGAGGCGCTGCCCGCCACGGCCTCGGGCAAGATCCAGAAGTTCGCCCTGCGCAAGATGCTGCGCGAGGAGATGGGGCTGGCATGAGCCCGACCGCCCGCATCGCCGCCGTCACTGGCGCCGGCGGTCCCATGGGCCGCGTCGTGGTCGGGCGGCTGGTGGCCGACGGCGTCGCCGCCATCACGTCCTTCCTGCGCGAGGACGCGGGCTTTCTGTCCGGCGAGATGCTGCCGGTATCCGGGGGCATCCGCCCCCATCTTTGAACGGAGGCTCTCCATGACCGTCCGCCATTCCCTGCAGGGCGACGCCTGCATCATCACCATCGACAACCCGCCGGTGAACGCGATCTCGGCCGCGGTCCGTCAGGGGCTGGTGGAGGCGATGGACGCGGCCGAGGCTGCGGGCGCCGCGCGGATCGTGCTGACCGGGGCCGGGCGCATCTTCGCCGCCGGGGCCGACG
>CALLYR010000599.1 GCA_937859005.1 uncultured Paracoccus sp.
TCATCGTATGGATCGTGGTCTCGCCGATCAGGTCGGCGGCGATCAGCGGCAGGACGCGGCTTGTGAACAGGTCGGCGCGCGCAGCGGGCGCCAGCAGCGACAGAGTCTCGATCCGGCGCTTCTTGTCGCCCAGCAGGTCCTGCAGGAAATGGGCGTGAAAGATCGACCCGGCGCTGTGGCCGACGGCATGGACGCGCAGATCGTCCTTGTTCGCATCCATCAGCTTCTTCAGCAGCCCGGCGGCGTAAAGCGCGCCGCCGTCCTGCGAATTGGCGCGCAGGGCGTTCAGCTTCATCACGTCCCAGATCGAGGGCCCGCCGAACAGGCGCGCAGCCTCCTCCAGCGCGCGGTCGGCCCAGGGCAGGCGCGGCGCCGCTTCCCGCGCCCGGCCGCCGGCCAGCAGGTCGCGGATCGACCGCCAGAAGCCGGTTTCCCAGATGAAGAAGATCGGAAAGACGCCGTTGGCCATCCAGACGGGGGTCTGGGTCGTCATGTGGGTGATGCCGACATCCTCGCTGACCAGCCCGCCATGGGCATAGAACAGCAGGTTCAGCGGCTGTCCCTGCGCCTTGGCGCGCTCGATCTCGGCGGGCAGCCGTTCGCGGAAGATGCGGTCGACATCGGCCTGGCTCGTGGTCAGGCGGCCCTCGGCCGAGAACCTGCCCCGGTCCAGGTTGATCCAGTGATCGGCAAAGGCGGAAAGTTCCGGGTCCGCCCGTGCCCCGGACCGGGAAGCCGCGCTGCCGGGTCCGTGGGGCAGTTCGGCCCCGGTCATGTCTTCGGCCGGACCCGCGACGGCGGCCAGTGCGCTCAGAAGCTCGTGGTTGCGCGTGGCCCATGAAGGAAAGCTGCTCGTCCGCGCCCCCGCCTTCGGCAGGGTGACGGCGGCCAGTCCCTCGACAAGGGCCTCGCGCGCCAGCCCCGGACAGGGCGCGCCCGTCAGTTCCTGATGCAGGCGCAAGGCCGCGGCGGCAAGGCCCGCGTGCCGCTGCACCGCGGCGATCACCCCCAGCGTCGCCTGAAGCTGGGCCTCGGTCGGCTTTTCGTCCCCGGCCAGATCGCCGATCATCACCACCATGAACGGCCCGACCCGGTCGTTGCCGTTGAACCCGCGCGCGCTGGCGGGCGCGCGGTTGAAGTTGCGGCCCAGCCAGATGCGCCCGTTCGGATCGACGGTCACATGCTGGGCGAAATCCGACAGGTGATGCGTTTCCTTATGGTCGCGCCAGATGTCCTGAAGCGAGTCGCGGCCAAGGAACTCGGCCTGGCGGGGGCGCCAGCTGTGGTGCAGATGCACCTCGGTCACGGTCCGGGTGAAATCGAAGGTTTCGAGCAGATCGACGAATTCCTCCAGCCCCATATCCAGAAATTGCCGCATCCCGTCCTCCACTCCGGTCGTTGAAAATGCCGTCAGCCCTGCGATGCGACGGCCTCGGGAATATCCTGCGGCTGCACGCGGCGCAGGTCCTCGATGATCGTGTCGGCGGCCTTTTCGGCGATCATGTAGACGGCGCCCACCAGGAAATAGCCCGGAATGCGCGGAAAGACCGAGGCATCCGCCACCCGCAGGCCCGGCACGCCATGGACCCGGAAGCGGCTGTCCACCACGCCGCCCCGGCCGCGCGGCCGGCCGCGACGCCGGCGGGCGCGTCCTCGACCACCAGGCAGCGCCCCGGGTCGGCGCCGAGCTTGTCCGCC
>CALLYR010000600.1 GCA_937859005.1 uncultured Paracoccus sp.
TAGGCGATGTGGCCCGCCAGCACTTCGGCAACGTGGCGTGAGGCCGCGGCCATCGGGGTGCGGCTGAAGGCGCGGAGTATGTCTCCGCTTGTCGGTATGGTGGTCATGGTCCTGCTCACGGTTGAGGCAGGAAACCGGCAAGCCGGGGCTGTTCGCACAAGTGCGGTCGGGTCTTGCAATGAGGCCGGGGAGTGAGTAGAAAAGAGCTAACGGTATGGCTCGATCCAAAGTGTCCAGCTTTGGTTCACTCAACCCCCCCTCGTCGGTCTCCGGCGGGGGGTTTGCTTTTGCGGGTGGTCGATTCCTCTCAAGATGGGGTTGAAACTCTTGGCAGGCTTACTAGCCGTTGCGACCTGCCGCAATGAAAGGTTCAGGCCCGCGCGCTAGTAGCGCACGAACTCGTCGTGGACGGCGCCGGTGTGGTCGCGGTAGCGCAAGGCCACGCCGCGCGTCAGCGGCCCCGGACCCCGGTTCTCGTAGCGGACGATCTCATAGCGGCGACAGCCCCCCTCGCGATCCTCGCTGACGCACTCGCGGATGGCGACACGCCTGCCCCCGACCGCCTCGGCCAGCCATTCCGGCCCTGTGGCGAAGCTGCCGCGCCCCCATGCAAAGCTGCCGTCCTCGCCGTAGCTGCCGACCTGCGTGCGGTCATAGAACCACTCGCCGGTTTCGCGGTCGAAAGTGCGCGTGAACCGGATGTGGTAGATCGCGATGGCGTCCCGGTAGGCCCGAACCTCGGGCGTCAGGTCATCGGGGCCGAGCTGCGGCGCGGCGATTCCGGCGAGAGCGGCATCCTCGGCGCTGATCCCCATGGGGCAGCGCCAGAGTTGCAGCGGCGGCTCGACGGGCCAAGGCGTGATTCTGCGGATCACCTCTGCCTTGGCCCGGCTGCACTCGACGGACGCCGGAAAGCCGCCCGCCATGCACAGGAAGATCGCGCAATCAATCGGATATGCCTGTGCCGGGGTGATCGAGGCGGCCGCGCCAGCAAGCGCACAGGCGGCGGCAAAGGTGAGAGATCGGTGCATCGGCAGCCCTCGGCCAGGACAAGATACGTTTTTGATACCAGCCAAGAGGCTTGTCAGCAATAGTATGTTTTCAACGCAAGCCTCTGGAGGACTACTCCAAGGGTGTGGCCGCCTTGCGCGTAAGGCCAAGTGCTTCCGCGCGCGCCAGGAACTCCCTATGAAGCTGCGACACCGCTTGTGCCTCCGCCATCAGTTCGGCGCGGGCGTGATCGAGGCAAGCGGAATATCTAGACATTTCAGTGAAATAACGCTCAAAATCTTGGTTAATCAGATCGGCATATTCCTTGAACGTAGCGTCACTCTCGGGCATGAAGGGGACCACGGGGGGATCGCAGACCGGCGCCGCAGCTCCGATCAGGGCGAAAATTGTTGCCGAACGGCAACACGTCCGTATTTTTCCCGCCATCTTCAAGCTGCCTTTTTGGATAGCTTATGAATGTATGTCTTTGATCCTAGGGTTATTTACGGCTGCGCTAAGGCAATGAGCCACTAGGGAACGAAAACAAGTTATTGATAGTGCGGGAGTCGTGTCCTAGCAAGAGGCATGGCCCCGCCCAAACCAGCACGGTGAGGAAGGACCACAACGTAGATGCCAACCAAGATAGAGTTGACGAACGGTGTGTCAGAAGAAGGTCTTCGGGAACTGGTCGAGCAGGGCTACACAACGGAAGTTGTGTGCGTGGACGATCCTTACTTCACCGGGCAGTATTTTGCCGGGAAGTGGAACATCCGCGCCGTCTCGCCGGACGGCGAGTCCGAAATGGTGCTGGTCACGCAGCGCAGAACCAAGCAGCCGCGTGACATCAAGACGATCAACGGCATTATCAGCCTGCTCATCGGCCTGGGCTACGATGGGGTCAATCTTCCCATGCGGGCCGGGGGCCGACGCCCCAACCGGAAGCGCGGCGCGAACCCGCCGGTGGATTGAGACCACCTGCGCCGCCCTGATCGGGGTGGCGGTGACGCTCGCGCCCGTGTCGGCCGAAGTGATCCGCTTCGATGCCAAGGGCAACCAGATCGGGCAATCGCATCGCCGCAACCCGGTGAAGCGTTACGACGCCGCCGGTCGCCTGATCGAGCCGCCGAAGCCGCAGGCGGCGGCGGTCGATCTGGACACCGCGGACCTCGGGGGCGAGGCGATGATGCTGCTCGAACCGCGCGCGGCGTCTCGCAAGGCAGTTCCGGGCAACCCCGGCCATGCTGTCGGCATAGCTGCGGCGCGCAGCGTGGCACTGCGCTACCAACACCACCCCGCTCTCAAGCTCAACAACATCCGACCGCAGGAATGGACGGCGCTGTTCCAGGCGCTCGTCTGGCAGGAGTCGCGCTTCAACCCGCGCGCCCGTAGCCACAAGGGGGCTATCGGCTACGCGCAACTGATGCCGGGCACGGCGGCGAAGCTCGGGGTCAATCCGCATGACCCGGCGCAGAACCTCGACGGCGGCGCGCGCTACCTGCTGCTGCAACTCCAGACCTTCCGATCCCCGCTGCTCGCGCTCGCCGCCTACAACGCCGGGCCGGGCGCGGTGCAGAAGTATCGCAATACCGTCCCGCCGTATCGGGAAACCCGCGATTACGTGATCCGTGTCCTCGCGGAGCGCGACCGCATCCTCCGACAGTAGAGAAGGACCGTTCTCGTGACCAACCGACATTTCCTGATGCTTGCGCTCGCAAGCGCCGCCCTTGCATCCGGCGTGGCGGGCGACGCGCTCGCGCAAAGCGTGGATTTCTCGAAGGCCGATACCATCGGCAACGATTTCGTGGCCTGGATTCGCGGCAACCTCGCCACGGTCGTTTTCACGGTGGCGTTCGTGCTGACCGGCTTTCTGGCCGCGTTCAACCGCATCAGTTGGCTGTGGGTGCTTCTGGTTGTCGTGGGCGCCTTTCTGGTGTTCGGGGCGCCGGCCTTCGTCGCAAGCCTCCGGTCGGCCTTTAGCTGATGGAGCGGCACGCCGTCATTCTCGGGTTGTCCTGCCGATGCCCTACATGATGGCGGTGGGAGCGCTCACCATGCTGCCGTTCATCTGGTTCAAGGTGATCGCGTGGCTGCTCACCGGGCCGCTCTGGTATGGCCTCGCTCGCGCGTTCGTCGCGATCAATCCGAACGGCCACAAGGCGGTGGCGGTGGTCCTGAACAAGACCCCGCCCGCCCTGTCCCGCAAGAAGCGAAAGGCGGGCCGCCACTATGTTTAACGGCAAGATCGGTCCGATCAGCGAGCGCGCGCAGCGCCATGTGCCGAAGTCGCCGCAGTTCTATGCGGAAATGCCCTACGCGCTCGAAGTGGACGATCACACGGTCCGCACCCGCGACAACGCGCTGATGATGAGCCTGGAAATCCAGGGGATCGACGGTATCACGACGTCGGACCGGGACATCCTCGATCTGGCAAAGAACTTCGCCGCGATCATGGATGGCCTGGATGATCGGTTCACCTTCTACGTCCACCGGCTGATGCGCCCGGCCGCGTTTGGGTTGAAGCCGATCTATGGCGACCGCTTTGCGCATGACGTGGAAACCGCCTGGCGCAGCCATCTGTCGGGCCGCGCCTTGCGCGAGTTCATGCTGGTGCTGACGGTGGTGCGCAACAAGCGCGTGCCCCTCAAGGTGCCGCTGTTCAACAGGGCGGCGCGGCGGCTGCTCGACCGCAACACCACCGAACGCCTGGGCGAGCTGCGCGAAGTCGTCTCGATCCTGGAAACCAGTCTGGGCGTGAAGGCGCAGAGGCTCAAGATCAGCGACGGGACGCTGCTCGGGTTCTACAGCGCCATCAGCACCGGCCTCTACCGTCCCGAATATCGCGGGCTGCACACGCTGATTGCCGAGGACGTGTCGCTTCTCTCGGTGCGCTTCAAGGGGCCGGTGGCGGAGTTCCGCGACGGTTTCGACACTCCGCGCTTCGCCGCTGTCCTCTCTATCTGGCGCAACGCCAACCAGACCTGGCCGGGGATGCTCGACGCCCTCGACACCGGCACCGACACGGTGATCTCGCACGCCTACACGCCCGTCGCCATGAACAAGGTGAGCGAGTTGGCGAAGCGCCGCATCCAGCAGATGGAAGCGGCGGGCGATCTGGTCGGCTCCATCGCGGACGACCTGCGCCAGACCTATGACGATGTGGAGTCGGGCCGGGTCGGCTTTGGCGAGCATCAACTGACGATCACGGTGTTCGCGGACAGCGAGGCCGCGCTTGAGGAACGGGTGTCGCAGGTCCGCAGCGTGGCGGAACAGGCCAAGATCAAGCTCGTGCGCTGCAACGACACGCTGGCGGCGACCTATTTTGCCACGCATCCGGGCAACCAGGACTATGAGATCTGGAACCCGCTCACCAAGTCGATCAACTTTGCCGACATGGCGTCGTTCCACATGGCTCGCGCCGGGGCCGTGGCGAGCGAACTGCCGTGGCGGACGCCGATCACGGTGTTGCAGACGGTGACGGGGGCGGCGCATCGCTTCAGCTTCCACGCGCCGGGCGATCCGAACGCCGAACCCACCATCGGGCACACGCTGTTTCTCGGGCCTTCGGGCGGCGGCAAGTCCTCGACGGTGGCCTTCCTGGCGGCGCAGTCACAGAGGGCGCGTGCCCGCGTGATCCTGTTCGACAAGGACCAGGCGCTCCGCATGGCGATCACCGCGATGGGGGGCCGCTACACCGCGATCCGCGCGGGCCACCCGACCGGGTTGAACCCGCTCCTGACCGAGCGCGGCCCGCGCGGCGAGGCGTGGCTCATGGACTGGCTCGCCCGGCTGGTGGAGCGAGGCGACGACAAGCTCTCGCCGCACCAGGCCGAGGCCCTGAAAAGCGCCGTGCGCCAGAACGGGCAGGCGCCCGACGAGCTGCGGACCTTCGCGCACTTCGAGGATCTGATCGGTGATGTGGGCGACAACCGGGCGCTTGCCATGAAGCTCGCGGAATGGGGGCCGGAGGGGCGCTACAGTTGGGTGTTCGGGGACGCGGATCAGCCGGTGATCGACCTCTCTGCGAACGTGACCGGCATTGATCTCACGGAAATCCTGTCGATGGCGACGGAGCGCACGGCGGTGCTGTCCTACATCTTCCGGCGCCTGGAGCTGCTGTTCGAGGAAAAGCGCCCGACGCTGCTGGTGATTGATGAAGCCTCGACCGTCTTTGACGACGAGTTCTTTGCCCGCTGGCTGCCGAAGTGGCTGGTGACGGTCCGCAAGCTTAATGTCGTGGTGGTGCTGCTCACGCAGTTCCCCTCGCAGATCAGGGAAAGCCGGTCCGGCTCGATCATCCAGGGGATGCCGAACCAGGTGATCTTCCCCAACCGCGCCGCCGATGTGCCCGACTACGAGGGCTTCAACCTCACCGACAACGAGCTGCACTTCGTGTTGACCGGGCGGACGGCGCAGCGGCAGGCGCTTCTGCGCGGCCATGACGGCTCCACGATCCTCAACCTTGATCTCTCCCCGCTCGGGCCGCTGCTGACGGCGCTCGGCGGCGGCGAGGCGGGCATCCGGACCTTCGGCCCGGACTACGCCAGCCGCAAACACTTCTGGAGGACTGATGATGCGTAAGGTTCTGATCCTCGCGGCGGTGGCCGCCCTGCTCGCAGGCTGCGGCGAACAGCCGATCCGCAAGACCAACTGCTGGTCGAGCATGGCCTTCGTGGCATCAAGCGACTGCCGGTAGGGAGGTGGTGGTGCGGGGCCGCAAGTCCGTTCTGGTGCTGGCGCTGATCGGCGCGGCGGCGATCCCGGCCGGGGTGGCCGGACAGGGCGTGCCCATTGGCGACTTCAAGCGCATCGCGCTCGAAGTGCTTGGCCTGCGCGAAGAAGTCGCCAAAACGAAGGCCGAGCAGGACAAGAACGAGGAACGGGTCAAGCAGGTCGAAGCCCGCACCGATCAACTGGCGGCGGCGCAACAGACGCTCGATCTGCTCACCGAAACCTCGCGCTTCGTGCCCGATCTCGAAGGCTCCGGCGTCTCGGGCGGCGGCGCCGCGTTCGTGGGTGCCGCGGAAATCTACGCCATCGAGGACAACAACCCCTACGCCGCACGGATCATGGGGGATGCGCCGGTCACGATCGAACAGATGATCGCGGACACGGCGCGAGAGCACGCCGGCCACCCGGCCTTGGCAAAGGCGGGCATCAACGCGATCGAGTTCCGCTGCTGGCTCCAGGCGCTCGTCAAGCAGGAGTCGAACTTCTCCATCGGCGCGCGCAGCCATGTGGGCGCGTTCGGGCTGACGCAGATCATGCCGGGCACCTTCACGGAACTCGGCATCCCCGACGATGGCAGCCGTCAGGACCCTCGGGTGCAGCTCGACGGCGGCGCCCGCTATCTTCTGAAGGGCCTGGGGATGTTCGGCTCCATGCCGCTGGCGCTCGCCGCCTACAACGCCGGGCCGGGCGCGGTCTCGAGGCACAATGGCATCCCGCCCTACAAGGAAACGCAGAACTATGTTGTGCGGATCACGGGCTACTACAACCGCTACGCCGCGCGCATGGATGGCAACGCGCAGGCGGTCGGCACGCTCGATCCGCGCGACATGGTGATTGCCGAAGCGTCGAACGTCTCCGATGCGGCCCTGGGTTATGCCGCCGTCAGCATGAATACGATGCACGGCTCCATGACCCGGCTGAAGGAAATCCTGCTGCAGGTCGAGGCCACCGGCTCGGTCAAAACCGCGATGGACCTGAACACCTACACGCGCGCCGAAGTGGCGCGCATGGCGGTGATCCTGGCCCGGCTGCAAGGGGTGCAGCGCAAGGTCGAGGCGGCGCGCTATGCGCTGCTTCTCGAAGCCTATGCGCGTGATGAGGACTACCTGCGAGTGAGGTTGGACGGATGAAACTGACGACGAAAGTGCTGACCATCGGCGCGGTTGCCTGTGCCCTCGCGGTTCCGGCCGGCGGTCAGGGCGTCCCCACCATCGACGTGACCAGCCTGGCGAGGCTCGGGGAGCAGCTTGTCGAGGCGAAGCTCCAGTTGAAGGAGCAGATCGCGCAGAACGTGAAGCTGGATGAGCAGACCAAGCAACTGCTGGACCAGATCCTGCTTCTCCAGAACCAGATCGACGCACTGCGCAACGGGCTGACACTGGCGGACCTCGGCATCGATCCCGAGAACTTCCTGCAAGACATCCTGCCAGACTTTGCCGACCTGACCGCTTCGGTCGATGCGGCGCGGACGGGCGATTGGACCCGCGTGCTGGCCTCGGGCGATGCCTTCAGGGGCGGCGGAACCGTCACCGGCCATGTGGACCGCACGTTCGAGAAGTCGGGCCTGTCGCGGGACCGCGTGGACACGCTGGCGAGTAGCGAGGATCAGGGAGCTTCGCGGATCGGCCAGTCGGCCAACGTCAACGCCTTCATGAGCGTGGCGGCGGAAAGCTCGTCGGAAGCGGCCAAGGACAGCCTGACGCGGCTCGACGGCCTCGTGCAGAAAATCCCCGACACAGAAGGGTTGAAGGAGGCGATCGACCTCAACACGCGAGTCACGGCCGAACTTGGCATCGCGCTCGCCAATGTCTGGTCGATGGAAGCGATCCAGACGGTGGGCCAGGGCAACATGGGCGTCATGGACGCCGCCACCGCTGCCGATGAGGAAAAATACCTGCGGATGAAGCTGGAGGAATGACCATGAAGCGGACGGTTCTCGCGGGTGGACTGGTGATCCTGGCGGTCGGCACGCTGGCGATGGCGCAGATGCTTCCGCCGAACGGCACGGCATCGCAGGACGCGGCCGAGTTCGATTTTGTCACGCCGCCGCCACTCGACGGAGGCATGGCGCCCATCGACACGGCTGAACAGGTGCGGGCGGAGCTGGCCGAGCTGCGGATGTGCCTGGAGAACGCCGAGAAGGCCGACGAAGGCAAAGGTGGATCGGCGGAGCTGGAACGCAAGGTGCTGCTGCAAATGCAGGGCTGTCTCCGCGCCTCTGAACGCCTGTCGGCCGAACTCAAGCTTCACGAGTTTCAGGAAATGCAGGCGGCAACGAGCGAGGCCGAGCGGCAGGCGTCCGCGCAAGGGCTTCCGGCGGCAACAGAGCTTGTTCCCGCCATGACGGAGGCCGAACGCCAGGCCGAGGACGATTACCTGAACTTGAAACTCGGCCCCGATGTGGATGTGTCCGGTATCGAGCGGGTGCCGAGCGCGGCCGAGAACCAGCCCTACCGGACCTGCGAAAAGACGCCAGAATTGAGGGCGAACCTGAAATCTCCCGGCAGCCGAGGAAACAGGGCCTACCGCGACATTGAAGCCTATCTCTCGGCCACAAACGTCATTGCGACGCAGGACTGCACCTGCGCGGGCAAGATCATTCCACATGAAGCGGTCGCCATGTTCGAGGACCGGCTGCGCGGCAAGTTCGGGGTGACGGTTCTCGAACCCAAGCACACCAGCGATCTCTACGACGAATATCAGCGTCAGAAGAAGATCGTTGAAGCCATGTGCGGAGATTACTGATGGCCCTGATTGAAGACATCCTTCAGGATCTCGATGAAGCCGTGCTGGACGTGGGTGAGAAGTATTTCACCTCCACGGCCACCGCGCTCGATCCGATGCTGACCATCGTGACCACGCTGCTTATTGTGCTGATCGGGGTCACGATGGCGCTCGGCGTGAACCGCATGTCCATGCGCGATGCCTGGCAGCTCGTCTCACGGATCATTCTGGTGTTCATCTTTGCCCGGTCCTGGACCAACTTTGGCGTGATCTATGACGCGCTGTCCTCGGGCGCGGGCAGTCTCGCGCTGAGTTTCTTCCAAGGCGACACCCCGAATCCCGCAGCGGCGATGGACCAGTTTGCGGTGCAAATGTCGGACGTGGCTGATGGTGCCGCGCGCTCGTTCAGTTCGATCACCCGGGGAGTCGTCGCGGCGCTTCTGATGATGATTCTGTCGATCCTGATGGCAGCTTATGTCCTGATCGTCGCCTTCTCGAAGATCATGATTGCCTTCCTGCTCGGCGTGGCGCCGCTCGCCATGATCGCGACCATCTTCGAGCGCACCAAGACGCTGTTCGAGGCGTGGCTGACTGCTTTCGTGGGCTACCTGATGTATCCCATCGCAGCGGCGGCGGTGATCGGCGCGGTCGTGTCGATGGCAGGGGCCCAGTTCACGGAACAGGACAGGATCGAGAACTTCTCGATGGCTATCGGCTTCCTGTGCGTGGCCTTCGTGGGCATCTTCGCGCTTCTGGCGATCCCGACCGCGGCGGCGCACGTCACCGGCAGCTTCAACCTCGCCAACTTCGCCCCCGAGGCGCTGCGCGTGGTCGGAAGAACCACAGCCCTCCCGGCAAGGCCGGTCGGAGCGTTGGCCGGTCGGCTCGGTGATGCGGCCAAGGCGCGCGGAGAGGCCGCGTTGTCCGGTGCGCTCACCGGGAAGTCGCCCGCCTTGGCCGCCCGCGCCCGTGACCGCGAATGGGCGGAAAAAGGCGCCGAGTGGCGCAGGAAAATGCGCGGCATCGAAATCATGCAGGGCAAGCGCGACTAGCGCGCCTGACCCTACCCGGACCTGGAGGATGCGATGGCGGACCGCGAGTCTGACAGCAGGACGATTCTGGAAAACGAACTGATCTTCGGTGTCCGCCGCCGCGAGCGGATGGCCTGGGCGGTCGCCATCGGCGGCGTGCTGCTCGGCCTCGGCGGTGTGGCCGTGGCGGGCATGACCCTGCCGTTGAAGGAAACGCAGGCGTTCGTGACCATCGTGGACAAGGACACCGGCCTTGCCGAACGCGCCGTGCGTGTCGAGGCGGCGGGGATCGAGCACGGCGCGGCCGTCGAGCAATCGCTGCTCTACACCTACGTCAAGAACCGCGAGACCTATGACGCGGCCGACAACGAGGCCCGCCTCCTTCAGGTCTATCGCATGTCGGCGCCCCGGATGCAGGCGGCGCTGAAGGCGCAATGGGACAAGGCCAACCCCAACTATCCGCCGGTGATCTATGGCGCGAGCGGCAAGGTGATCGTGGATGTCCTTTCGATCACGCCGGTCGCGCCCAGGACCGCACAGGTCCGCTTCACCAAGCGGCTCAAGAAGGACGGTGAGCCGGATCGCGTCGGCAAGTTCTACGCCACGATCACCTATGACTTTCAGCCCACGAAGGCGAGCGCGGTGCAGCTCGTCTGGGAAAACCCCTTCGGCTTCACCGTCACGGATTACCGCGTGACCGCCGAAAGCCTGGAGGCGCAGAACATGGAGGGCCAGAAATGATCCGTTCCACCACGCTTGCGGCGCTGATCGCGCTCACCCTTCCTGCCGTCGCCCTTGCGGAAGTCCGGCCGCGCGCGGGCGGCAACGACAGCCGCGTGACCTACGCCACCTTTCAGGAGGGTCAGGTCTATACCATCCATACGCGGGTGCGGAACGTCACCCTGATCGAGCTGGGCGACGGTGAGATGATCCAGACGATCTCCGTGGGCGACAGCGAATCCTTCGAAGCGGATAAGGTCGGCGCGTCGAACGCCTTTTCCATCATGTCCTTCGTGCCCGGCGCCAGCACCAACATGACGGTCGAAACCAACCGGCGCTTCTACTTCCTGCATGTGGTGGAGTCCTCGAAGGTCACGCCCAACTGGTCGGTGAAGTTCACGGTGCCGGGCGGTGGCGGATCACGTTCGCGGGCGGCCGCGGCGGCGGCAGCGATCCCGGCCGAGGTTCCCATGACCTACCGCGTGTTGAGCCGCACCGGGGCGGCGGAGTTCACGCCCATCGGGATTTCCGACGATGGCAAGAAAACCCTGTTCCAGGTCCCGCCCGGTGCCCCGATCCCCTCGATCTTCCGGGCCGATGCCAAGGGGCAGGAATACAGCGTCAACAGCAGCGTGAACGGCACGATCATCACCGTGGGCGCGCGCTCGGAACGGTGGGTGCTGCGCTACGGCGATGAGTATGTCTGCGTCGAGGGCACCAAGGCGGGCGCGAAGCGGAGGACGCGCTGATGGCCGACGCCGATCAGCTTCAAGCCCGGCTGGCGCGGATGCAGAAGCCGGTTGCGACGACGCCCTGGTGGCGGCGGATCGCGATGCCGGCCGCGATGCTCGGGACCGGCCTGGCCGGGGGGGCCTATGTAGCGACGGTGGAGCCAACCGAGACAGAAGCGCCGGCCCCCATGCAGACCTCCGAAGTCAGCGAGTTTCAGGACGACTCCGGCCTTGCGGCCTTCACTGTTACCGAAAACGAGCCCCTGCCTGTCACCACGCCCGCGCCAGTGGTGACGCGCACCGAAGTCCAGACGGTGGCGGACCCGCAGGCGAAGGCGGATGCCGAGGCCGCGCGGGCGGCTCTGGAAAAGGCCAGGGCCGATCTCCAGAAAGCTCAGGCGGAGCTTGCCGCCGCCCGCGCCAACCCTTCGGTCGATAATGCGCAGATCGACGCGCTGCGCGAGGAAATGCAGCAGTTGCGCGACGACATGGCGGGTAAGGACCAGGCGCTCGATGAGCTGACCCGCGACAATATGCGTCTGCAGACGGAACTGGAAACGGCCGCACAGATGGCCGGGCAGGCGCAGATGGAGGCCGACATGGAGGCGCAGCGCCTCGCGGAACTCGAACAGCGCCGGGCCGAACTCGAAGCGCAGCGCGCGCAGGAGCAAGCCTTGCTGGAAGCGCGCGCCCGATCCGCCAAGGTCATTCGCTTCGGAAGCGATAGCGGTGGTGGTGGCGGTGCCGAGGCCGACAGCGGCGCGGACGAACAGCTCGATGCCGCCGAACGCTTCCGCCGTGCGGGCCGGACCGAGGCGGCGCAGGCCGAGGTGATCGGGGAGCCCTCGCGCACGGTGCTCCAAGGGACGCTGATCGAGGCCACGCTGGCGAACGCCATTTCCAGCCAGCTCGAAGGCAATGTGTCGGCCACCGTCAGCTATGACGTGTGGTCGATGAACATGGCGAATGTCCTGATCCCGCGCGGCTCCAGGCTGTTTGGCCGCTACAGCTCGTCCATCGACAAGGGCCAGCGGCGGATCATGGTCGTCTGGGACAGGGTGGTGACGCCGGACGGCCAGTCAGTCGAACTCGCGGCCTATGGGACCGACCGCGTTGGCAGGTCTGGGGTGACGGGGCGGGTGAACACCCACACCCTGCCCCGCTTCGCGGCGGCCGCGGCGGTGTCGATCATCGGCGCCGCGCCGGCGGTGCTGGCCGCAGCCATCGAGAAGGACCGCGACGACGAGATTTCCAGCGAAACCGCCGAGAACATCGGCACCAACGCGAGCGATGCGGTCGGCTCGATCATGAAGGACTACATCGACATCCCGACGACCATCAGCGTGGACCAGGGCGCCGTGGTCATGGTCATGGTGAACGCCGATCTGGAAATGCTCTGATGGGCGCGGTCGGGCACCTCGAAAGCAAGCTCGGCGTCCTGCGCCCGTTGATCGAGGCCGAAGGCACGATCGAGGTGGCGATCAATGGTGACGGGCGGGTGTGGGTCGAGCGGGCCGGCGACAGTGAAATGTCGCTGGCGGAGGTGACGCTCTCGCCAGTCGAGGTCAAGGATCTCGCCGGCCTCATTGCCAACAAGCAGCGCCTCACGCTGACGGACGCCCTGCCCGCGATCTCGACCACGGTGGATTATGCCGGGGCAACCCTGCGCTGCCAGGCCATCATCCCTCCAGCCTCGGCCGGGGGCACGACGATCACCTTCCGGGTGTTCCGGCGCAGGCCCGCAGGGGAAGCGCCCAAGAACTTCCGCTTCCTGCGCGACCAAAGGGTATCGCTCGAAGCGGAACGGCTGGACAGGCTGCGCGCGATCCAGCGGATGGCCACCGAAGGCGACGATCCCGACGAGTTCCTGCGCGCCTGCGTCAAAGCGCGCATGAACATCGTGATCTCGGGCGGCACGTCCTCGGGCAAGACCGAGCTGGCCCGCCGCCTGCTCTGGATGGTCGAGGAATGGCATCGGCTGGTGCTGATCGAGGACTCGGCCGAGCTGCTGCCTGCGCAGGAGAACGCGGTGAGCTTGATTGCCGAACGGGCCGAAGCCTCCGCCCGCTCGGCCGACAGGTTGCTGGAGATGACCCTGCGCCTGCGCCCCGACCGGATCATCCTGGGCGAGCTGCGCGGGGTCGAGGCCATGACTTTCCTTGAGGCGATCAACACTGGGCATGAAGGCAGCTTCACCACGCTGCACGCCACGACCGCCCGCAAGGCGGTCAACCGGCTGGCCTTCCTGGTGATGCGGGCGGGGATGCCGCTGACGCTCACGGAAATCAGGGACTATGTGCGCGAGTCCATCGACGTGATCGTGCAGACCGGCCGGGTCGGGAAGGAACGCGGGATTCTGGAAACCTACTTTCCCGCGCTCGATGGAGAAAGCGGCTAGGCCGCTTTCTTCTTGCCGAACAGCCGCGCGTCAAAGTCGTCCATCTTGGCTTGCGCCTTCTTCTTGATGGCGTCCTTCACGTCCTCGTCGCTGCGGGTGTCGTTCTCACCGCGCAGTTCTTCCGCAACCTCGCGCGCGAGCGTCGGCTTCTTGGGGGGGTTGGCATCCGCAGCCGGTGGGGCTGTATCCGCAGGGGAGGCTGCGCCCTCGTCGGCAGGTGCCTCGACGGCACCCTGACGCGCTGCTTCTTCTTCAGCCGCGGCCTTCTCCATCTTGGCCTTGTGTTCTTCCTCGGCAACCTCGCGCGCCAGCTTCGGCTCCGGCTGCTGTTCCTGTGGCCTGTCTTTCTTGCCTTTCTTCGCCTTGGACGCGTCCTCGGCCGGAGGATAGGACACCTTCGCCTCTTGCAGCGACGTGACCTTGGCCTTCAGCTCGTCCAGTTCGGCCCGCATCGCATCGGGATAAGGCAGCGGCCCTTTCTGCGCCTCGAAGATCGGTTTGAAATAGGCATCCTGATAGTAAACGATCCGGTCCACCAGGATCGGGTTCTGACGCTCGGGAATCAGGATGATCTTGTTCGGATCGAGATTGCGGACCTCGCCGGGCGTCAGCAGCGGCCGTTCCTCGTTGCGCCGCGAGATCGAGCGTTTCAGGATACCCTGCCCGTCCTGCGAATAGCTGTCGCTCAAGGCCAGGCGGGTGGTCTTGCCAAGCGCCTCGGAGATCTCGCCGGTGGTCTTTTTCTCGTTGGGGGCGATATAGAGCTTCATGCCCGCCGCGGACTCGATGGAAAGGCGCTCGTTCTCGGTGTAGATGCTTTCAAGCCCCGGAATGGACTGCGTGATGATCGACACGCGCGCGCCATGACCGGCGAGCTGTTTCAGGGATTGCACGATGATCGGCATGTGGCCGAGCTGGTCGAACTCGTCGAGGATGATCTGCACCGGCCAGGGCTCAAGCCGGGGATCGGGGATGCGGGCGCGCATGGTGGCGATCAGCTCCCCGAACAGCAGCCGCAGCAGCGGCGCCAGCGTCGGAATGTCGTCGGAGTTGGCGACAATGTAGATCGAGTGCGGCGCACGCCGGATGTCGTCCCAGGAAAAGTCGTTGGCGCTCGTCACCTTCTCGATGCGGGGGTTCAGCCACAACCCAAGCCCTGCTCCGTCCAGCACGGAAGTGTAGGACGACAGGGTGCGGTCGGAATAGCCCGAGAAGTTGAGAAAGATCGTGGCGGATTGCTCGTGCTGCGTTTCCCTGGCGAAACGCTGATAAGCCTTCTCCTTGTCGCCGCTGCCGAACAGGATGCGGGCGATCGCGCCGATGGTCGGTGTCTTGCGCTCAACGGCGAGCATCCCGGCCGCGACAAAGAGCTGGCGGGCACCCACGATGAAGTCGGACGCCCCGCCCTTCTCGTTCCTGGGCGTCAGGAAGTAGCTGGCGAGCTTGGACAGTTCCGTGAACCGCTGGTCGGTGTCCGCGATCCGGGCGATGCGTTCGAGCGGGTTGTAGCGGTGAGTGGGGATCTCGAAGTCGAACGGCGCGAAACGAAAGACCCTGTCGCCCTGCTCCTGCCGGTGCCGGGACGTGGCCTCGAAGATTTCCCCCTTCACGTCCATGACGACGCAGGAGCCGGGGAACAGAAGGGTGTTGGGAATGACATAGCCCACGCCCTTGCCCGAGCGGGTCGGGGCCACCACCAGGGCGTGCGGAAACTGGTCATAGCTGCCGCAAACGAAGCGGCCGGCCCTGTTCTTCTTCTCGGGCTTGCCGAACTTGCCGAACACCAGGCCCGACCCGACAGGCTGCGCAAGGCCGTTCCTCTTGACCTCGCCCTTGGTCTGGAAGTGCGCCTTGCCGTAGGTGGTCAGGCGGTGACTGATGCTGAACACAACCCCGAGGAGGGCCAGAACGAGCGCGCCGCCGGGGACGATCAGGTAGGCGGTGCGCCACGGGTCGTGCCGCAGCGCCCGGAAACCAGGGAAGTCCGTCACCAGGACAAACGGGTTGCCGGTGTTCAGGTTGGCCCCGAGCTGCCATTGCAGCCAGAGGCCGCCGAACATCAACCCGACAAAGGCCCCGGCGATCAGGCCCGCCGGAACGGCGACGCTCATGCGGTTCATTGGCCCTGCCCCTTACAGTTCCAGGTCGTGATCCTTGCGGCGAAGCTCGTGCTGCGGCTCGTCGCGCTCGTGCAGCCGCTCCTTTGCCAGTTCCGCCTGCCGCATGGTGAGGCCGATGCTCTCATGGCTCTCCGCGGCCGCGACAAGCGCCTTCGCGATGTCGCGCCGCTGCCCCGGCTCGGGGAAGTCGAGCGCCAGCGCCCGGTCGTCGCCGGAAGCGATCTGCTCGATCACCTTCTCCCCATACCGCTCTTTCAGGTCGGTGGCGAAGCGTTCGGCGTGATCCTCATGCTCGAACTCGACCCGGCCGTGCTGGCGATGGACCTCTGCCAGAGATTCCAGTGTCCGCGTCAGGCGGTCTTTCTCATGGCTGTGGTCGATCTCAAGAGCGGTGTTCAGCGTCTTGGCAGCGCTCGCATAGAAGCGGTCCACAAGGTCGGCCGCAGCGTGGCGCTCGTCCTCGCGGTCAAGATCAAGACCTCGCGCCTTCGAGACGGCGTGAAGGTCCTGCTTCACCCATTCGCGCTCCTGCCAAGCGTTCGCGGCCGGATGCTCCAGCCGCCGCTCCATCGTCTCCCGCTCGATGCCGATGGCTTCGGCTGCGTCGAAAACAGCCGACTTGACCTCAAGAGCGGCGTCCTCGGTAAGATCGACCGTCATCTTGCCGCGCCGGATTTCGTCGTCCAGCACTTGCGTCTTGTAAAGCTCGGACCGGGGCGCGCGCTGCACCAGTTCGGCCCCACGGGCATCCCCGAGGTCGCGCATGATGTCGGTCGTGATCTCGGCCAGCTCGTGGCGCATCTCGCGCCGGTCGGCGGGGTCGAGCGTGGAAATCTGGCGCTCGGCGCTGTCGAGCCAGCTTGTAAAGGCGTGGTCCAGCTCCTTGCGGGTTTGGGCTTTCTCAAGGTCCATGTTGGCAATCTCCAGGGATTTCGGGGTCAGGATACCGCCCGTTTCAAGGATCTTGGCGGCGCGTTCCATGCGAAGCGCCACGTCCTTGAGTCGGGAAAGGGACGCGATGGACGCCAGCAGGCGCAGGGCGTCGGCACTCCGCTCGACTTCCGCCAATCCATCCTCAAGCGCCTGGCCGAACCGCCGGCGTTCGGGCAGATCGCCCTCGATCTCGGCGCGGGTCCGGCCATAGGTCAGGATGCCGCGCTCCAGGCGCGAGGACGCATCCAGTTCCACGCCTACGTCCCCCGCCAGCTCGACCAGGCGCTCTTTCATCACGGCGAGGTTGAAATCATGCTCCTTCGCCATGTGAAACCATTGGCCGTGTTCCAGCCCACGGTTGTTCACGACGATGTGGACGTGCGGATGCGCCCGGTCGGTGTGCAGCGCCGCGACATAGGCCCACTCGTCCTCGCCATGCGCGCCTGACTGGAACATCTCGAAAGCCCAGGCTTGGGCGATCCGCAGCGCCTTCTTGGCCGACAGATCGGCGGGAAAAGACAGCAGCAGGTGGGTTGTGTGGCCGTTCTTTGCCTCGCCAAACCAGGCGTCCGACCACTCATGTGCTATGTCGCGGCGCTGCTCGGCTGACAGGCTCCGCACACCCGGCTCCAACTCGACCCCATTGCCGAACACCGCCTCCGACTTGCTGAACAGGTAGTCGAGCTGCGCCGCCAGGCGCGGGCCGGTGTGGGTGCCGCCGCGCGTGATCTTCTTGAACACGGCGGCATTGGACCCCTGCCCGACCCGCCACAGGTTGCGCGCCCGTGCGGAAAACAGCGCCGCCCCTGCCCTGCTCCGCCGCGCCTTGCCGAAGCTGGTGTTCCGAAACCGCCCGCGCCCGCCCCGACCGAGGCGGATTTCCCCGATCAGGTCGTCGGCCAGATCAGCCACGGCCGCTCTCGACGAACTTCTGGAACAGCCGTGTCCCGCGCCGCCGCTGCTCGTCCACCACCGCTTGCAGGTAGATCCGCACGCCGGGCAGCGCCTGCCGCACCGCGTCGAGCGCCTTCCACTCCTGGCGGGTCAGGTCGATCTTGCCGCGATTGGCCGCGAACGCGACCTGGTTCACGTTGACGCCGATCTTGTGCAACTCGGTCTTTACCTCGGTCAGCTTCTCGGCTGTCACCGGGTCGAACTCCAGCATCCCCGAGGCCGCACGGACCAAGGCGCGGATCGCGTCGGAGTTGGACCCGTAGCCAAAGCGGGATTTCACCCACTCCAACTGCTCGATCTCGGCGGGCGTGAGCCGCGCCGACACCGGCTTGCCCTCCGTGGTGGCATTCTCGCGGGGCCGGACGGCACCCTGCTTGATCGCCTTCACCGAGGCAGGAGCGATGCCGACCGCCTCTGACACCGTGCGAACGTCGCCGCCCTGCCGCAGCCGCCGGATGGCTTGGTCGCGCTCCGAAGGGGACAGGTTTCGACGGCTCACGGCGGCTCCAATCCAAGTTTGTAAACATAACGCATTTCCTGCCAAGCCAAGCCCTACCCTTCTTCCTTCTTCTCCTTCCGTCAACCGCTTTCGGCCTTTCCCGTCCCCCACCAAGACGGCCCTCCCGAACCGCCCGCTCGCGTGACCTGCGGCGTTCATGCCGATTGGATGTATCGCCGGCATGTTCACTCCTCACCTCGCCTGGCTCTGTGAAGCCCTGTGTAGAGCCTGCAGGGCAGGTTCGGAGGTCGGCACGAGGATGGGAACATTGGAAAAGTGGAATAGCCCGTCCACGAGCCTCTGGAGCATTTGAACGCATGAGCGCACGACAGCACAAACGTGTGAGTGCATGATCGCATGATCGCATGAGAGCATGTTCAGTCGTCCGCACGGCCGGGAGATCGCATTATTGATAGAGTGCGTGAACGCCTGAACGAAGGATCGCTTGAACACATGACCGCATGATTGAGCGGTCGCACGAACGCTGCGCCGCACCAAAGCATGATAGGCCAGACGCACGATCGCACTAGTGCATGGGTGCATGTTCGCCACATCGTATGATCGGGGATGCGCATGAACGCTTGAACGCCGGATCGGACGACCGCATCATCGATGCAGCGGTTGAGCGCACGGTCGCTTACAGCGGTGCTGGCGACCGTAAACAAACTGAACGAGGGTAACTGATGGGCAACGGTATCCGTGTGATCGCGGTCATCAACCGCAAGGGTGGCTGCGGGAAATCGACGCTGGTGCGCGGGCTGGCAAGCGCCGCCGTCGCCCGCGGAGAGCGCGTGACGGTCTTTGACACCGACAGCAGCCAGAGCATCTACGGCTGGATGAAGGTCGCAAAGCAGTTCAACAACTGGAACGACCGCGCCGAGGTGATCCACACCTACGATCCCGAGGAAATCACCGCCAGGCTCGACGCGATCTACGAGGAACCCGCACACGATCACCTGGTCCTGATCGACACCTTCGGCGGCGCGAGCGAGGCTTTGGACGATATGGTGTTGCAGGCTCACCTGATCGTCGCCCCGGTCAGGCCTGGCCGGGGCGACTACACCGAAACGATGGAAACGCTGATCTGGCACGAGCGCCTGAAAGGGCGCGTCAAAAATCCAGGCAACGTGCCGGAATATCGCGTCGTCATTAATGCCGTATCGGCGGAACCAAGCGCAACTGAGAGACAGGCCATCGAACAGATATTCGAATCCATGCCTGTGATTGAGGAACCAATCATGGAGCGCAAAGCCTACAAGCAGGTCGATGGGGAAGGGCTGCTCGGGGAAATCCGTGACAACACTCGCAAGGGCATCGTGCAGAACCACCTGACGAACGCCTTGGAAGAAATGGATTCAGTTCTGAAACTTCTCGAAGAAGCCATGCTGGCTGATGCGGAGGCTGTCTGATGGCCCTACCTAGAAAAAGGCCCGGCGACATACTCAAGCGTGATCGCGAGTTTACCCGGACAATCGGCAAGTCTGTCTCGGATAAGCCGAACCCATTCAACATGGTCGGAAAGGAACTCGTAGAGAAGCTGGCGGCGGCACGGCCAGCGGAAGTCTCCGCAGCTCCGCCGGCGGACCTTGCGCCCGTCGAACAAGCTATCCAGTCGGAGCAAGTCACGGTGCCCGATCTACCTGCAACAGAACATCCACCCCAATCCGGGAAAACAGGGGGCGCCTCCGAAAGACCGAACGGCGAGGCACCAGGAACCGCGAAAGCAGAACATGGCGTGGAAATCGCAGCCGTAGCCGAAGCACCAGACAGCGCCACGGGAGCGGCCTCGACCACCAAAGAGCCGGCTGCCGGAAGGGCAGGGGACACAGACACGCTTGCCGATGTTGTGATTACAATGCGGATTCATACGGATCTGGTGAAGCGCGCAGAAACATGGGCGGCGGCGGTGGGTTTGCCACTCACCACCCTGATGCGAAACAGCCTCAACAGATTCAAACCTGTACTCCTGGAAGAACTCAAGACAATCAAGGCGGGCGATGTTCACTTGGAACGGTCGGAAAGCGTCGGCCACCACATGCAAACGCGGGTGCGGTTCACGCCCGCAGAGATTGCTGACATGGAAACCCGGCTTGACCCCGCAGGTTTCGGGGTTCTGCGCTCAATGCTGAACCACTATGCTCGTGCGCGCTTCTCATCCTTCCTCGATGAGCGGCTGGCAGACGCCGGTTATTGATGGAGTGATCCCCGCAAGGTGCGGGGATCGCGACAAAGGCGCGTAGATCGCGCCTCCGGGGGGATTCGGGCAGGCCGAACGCCCCCGGTCTGGTGGGCCACGCGCGAAGGGCGCGTGTCCGTCCTGGGAACCGCCGGTTCCCCCGCGCAAGGCCGCGCGCTTCACGGGGGCGAGGGGTTTCCCCGGCCTTCCTCCGCGCTGCGCGCTCCGTGCAGGCCGGGTGATCCCCCTCCCCTCGCCCCCTACGCGCAACCTTGCGCGGGTCCCCCTCCTGCCCTCGCCGGCGGGCAAGCCGGGAAGCGAGCTTCCCGGCGCTCTTCATTTTTCTTCCAGCCGGGCCGGAAAGGGGTTTTGGATGGAAAAGCAAAGAGGGGCGAAGGCCACCAGGGGCAAGCGGCTGTTTGTCAGGGCCATCGCGGAAATCATCGACACGAAAACCGGCGAGCTGGTCGGGGCGCAGTATCAGTGGAACACGGGCGAGCGGCGGCTTGAATGGTTCGGCGGCAAGGTGGCCCATTACCGGCTGCGTCCGCTGGAAGAGCAGGACACGGTTGCCGGATCGCGGCACTAATCGCCTCGGGCGACGGGCAGGGGGGCGATCTCGGGCAGCGGTTCCAGGCGGAACAGCGTGATCGGCTGGTGGTGCCACTCCTTCTGCGTGGCTCCTGTGTTCCAGCGGTAGAGCAGCCCGGCCTCGCGGCCCGTGGCCGGGTCGATGATCCGGGCGACCACGGTGCAGAACAGCTTGCGTCCGCGCTTCTTCTTCACGGCTGGAGGCTCCTGTGTCATGTGATTGGAAAGGTATCATGCAGTAGGTGAGCGATCAACGTGCGATCAAATGAAACCTCGCGGATCACTTCCGCCCAAATCCGGGCTGCGCGCGCCTTGGTGAAGATGAGGGCCGATGAGCTGGCGGATCGGGCGAGCGTCGGCCTGGCAACGGTGCGCCGGGCCGAAGGCGATGGCGGGGTGAACACGTCGCCAGTTGTTCTCCAGGCGCTCCGTGCGGCTCTCGAAGCGGCAGGGGTCGAGTTCATCCCGCCGAATGGCGGCGGGCCGGGTGTGCGGCTCAAGAATGGGGGCGAGGGATAATCTCGCGGTCTGCTGCGCTTCGGGCGCGGCACCCTGGCGCTCGCCGAGCGTGACGAACATCGT
>CALLYR010000601.1 GCA_937859005.1 uncultured Paracoccus sp.
GAAGGCGGCCGCACCGTCGGCGCCGGCGTCGTCTCGAAAATCATCGAGTGAGCGGGTCGGGGCATCGCCCCGCCGCCATCGCGATCAGGACCGCCCTTCGGGGCGGCCCTTTTCCATTCGGCGCTGGCGCGCGGGGCGTAAGGGGAACGGTGATCCCGGCCCCGATCAGGGGCTGTCCCAAAAGGTCCATCTGCCTCCGGCAGAAGGGAATCCATCCTGCCTGACCGCCGCCCCGGCTGCGAGCCGTTTGCCTGGGTGCCGGCGGCTCAGGGCCGTGCGGCGCCCTGCAGGTTGTCCCCCGGAAGGTCGGCCAGCGAGTCGTGCAGCAGTTGCAGGACATAGGGCGCGTTGTGGGCATAGGCGCCGGGGTCCTTGGCCACGAACTGATAGTTGTAGGCCGCCCGCAGCAGGCGCGGGGTCCAGGAGGCGTATTTGTTCGGCCCCTTCGCCTCGTCCTCCCCGGCGATATCGTTGCCGTTCAGATCGTTGAAGAAATAGGGATGGGCGTGGCTGTCATAGGCGATGGGCGCGCCCGCCACGTCCCTGGCATAGGTTTGGATCGCAGCAAGCAGGCGTTCGTGCAGGTGGCCGATCTCGGCGGCGATGCCCTCGGTCACGTCGCCGTCGCCGTCGTGATCGACCCGGCTCTTGCGGATCTGCGCCAGCGACTTGCGGTCGGTCACGCCGTCATGACAGGCGGCGCAGGGCTCGGCCTTCGGCTCCACGGTGTGCAGCTCGTGACACGAGATGCAGGTGTTGAAGGGCACCGGGTGGCGGCGCTGCGAGGCATAGCTCTGGCCCGCATATTCATAGCCGCCGCGGGCCAGCGTCCCCATCAGCGTGGCACCGGCGGCGCGATAGTGGATGTTGATGAACTCCAGTTCCGGCACGACGGTGTCGTCCTCCCTGCCGGCGACGGCCTTGTCCACGGTGAAGGTGGAGGCCCGTCCCTGATGGCAGGTCATGCAGCGTGCTTCCGAGCCCAGATCCTCGACCCGCAGGCCGGAGGGGAAGGTGACGCCGGAAATCTGCCGCGCCGTTTCGTTGTGGCAGGCACCGCATCCGATCAGGGTGCCGGTGGGTGCCTTCCTGTCCACCACGCCCACGGCGCTGCCGTCGGCACCGATGTAATCCAGAAAGCCCGGCGTCGAATGGCATCTCGCGCAGGCTTCGGGGATCTCGCCCTCGTCGTTCCAGTTGTTGAAGGCCCGTGCATCCGCCTTGGCATGGGGCGACTGCGCCCAGTCGTGATAAAAGGGAATGCGCTCGGCCGGAATCATCTCGCCCTGCGCCGGCGTCGGCGCGGGCGCGTCCTGCGCCAGTGCGGGCGCCCGGATCAGGCCGCCCGCGAAGGCCAGCATGGCACCAAGGCAGATCGTCGCCGCAATCCTCTGGATTCGGTGGCGCACACGCATGTCTTTCCCCTCCTTGCGTGGAAGCGCGGGACCGGGGCAGGCGGCGCGATGCGGGAGGCGCCGCCGCGATACGCTTCCTTCTCCCGGATGCTGTTGCTTGAATATGATTTTGACAAGCCGGCGCGTCCGCCGGCGGGGGCGGCAATATGTCGCCCTGCGCGCGGGCGGCATTGCCGTCCGGGGCGGTGCCGCCGGCCATGCGGACCGATCGGCCGACAGGGGCGGAAACGCGATTCATGCTTGCGCCGCGGCGCGTCCTGCCGTAATCGAACCCGCGGCCTAGGGGTATAGCTCAGTTGGTAGAGCATCGGTCTCCAAAACCGAGGGTCGGGGGTTCGAGTCCCTCTGCCCCTGCCAGCCGCGGAAGGCGCCGAAGATGCCAGTCACGATTCATCTGGGCGCGCACAAGACGGCGACCACCCATCTGCAGACCAGCCTGCGTCAGGCGCTGCCGCATCTGCTGGCAGCCGGGGTCTGGTATGCGGACATGATGCAGATGCGCGCCGGCCACTTTCCCGTGCAGTCCGCCCTGGGCGACCGGCCGCGGCGCGTGGTGCCGCCCCGGGTCATGCAGACCCTGGACCGGGCGGCGGACATCTGGCCCGAATTGCTGCTGTCGGACGAGAACATCCTGGGCGGCACCCGCAGCGAACGCCTGATGGGGCGGGACGGGCGGCTTTATCCCTTGGCCGATGACCGCATGGCCCGGCTGGCCAGGCTGTTGCGCCACCGGCCGATGCGGCTGTTCCTGTCCGTGCGCGAACCCGCGGATTTCCTGGCTTCGGCCTTTGCCATGCAGGTGGCGGCGGGGACTGCGCTGGAACCTGCCGCTTTCCTGCGCGGCGTCGTGCCCGAGATGCTGTCCTGGAGCGATCTGGCCGCGCGGCTGCTGGCCGTGCCGGGGGTGACCGGCCTGACCGTCTGGCGTTACGAGGATTACCGCAGGCTGCGCCCCGCGCTGCTGGCGCGGCTGTTGCCTGCCGAGGCCGCGGCGCGGGTCGGCGATCCGCCGGCGGTCAATCTGGGCCTGTCGCAGCAGGCTTACGATGCATTCTGCGAACGCGCGATGGCCGATGCCGACGCCGATCTGCGCGATCTGGTGGCCCGCGCGCGGCGCCAGTTCCCCCGCAAGCCGGGCGCGCCGGGCGTGCGCATCTTCGACGACGCGGCGCGGGCCCGCAGCGCCGTTGCCCATGCGGCCGATCTGGCGCGGCTGGCGGCCCTGCCCGGGGCCGATATCCTGCAGCCCTGACGCGCTTGCGCCTTGGAGGCGGCAGGCCTATTGCCAATCCATGCTGTCGCAGAAATCCCGTCACGCGCTTCACGCCATGCTGTTCCTTGCCCGCCGGGGGACCAGCGCCACCACGGCCGAAATC
>CALLYR010000602.1 GCA_937859005.1 uncultured Paracoccus sp.
ATCAGGTCCTCGCCGACCGGGACGATGTCGGCGGCCGGCGCCCGGACGACCGGCAGGGTCAGTTCGCCCACGGTCTTGACGGCGATGCCCTCGGCCAGGGTCGGGCCGCCGATGGGCCGGTCCTGCCCGTCCAGCGCATTGATGAACGAAGGATAAAGCGCGGCCTCGACCCCGATCAGCTCGATATCGGGCCGGATCGCCCTTGCGGCGATGGCGTTGCCCGCCATCAGCCCGCCGCCGCCGACCGGGATGACCAGCACGTCCAGATCGGGGGCATCCGCCAGCATTTCCAGCGCCACGGTCCCCTGTCCGGCCATGATCGCGGGATCGTCATAGGGATGGATGAGCACCAGCCCCTCGGCCGCGGCGATCTCGCGCGCCTTCTGCGCGGATTCGTAAAGCGTCTCGCCATGCAGCACGATGCGGGGCCCCTGGGCGCGGGTGTTCTCGACCTTCACCAGCGGCGTCGTCTCGGGCATGACGATGGTGGCCGGGATGCCGAAACCGCGCGCGTGCCAGGCGACAGCCTGGGCGTGGTTGCCGGCCGACATCGCGATCACGCCGCGCCGGCGTTCATCCTCGTCCAGCGACAGCAGCTTGTTGACGGCGCCGCGTTCCTTGAACGAGGCGGTGGCCTGCATGTTCTCGTGCTTGACCAGGACCTCGGCGCCGGTCAGTTCGGACAGGCGCGGCGCCGCCACCAGGGGCGTGCGCAGCACATGCCCGGCGATGCGGCCCGCCGCGTCCGCGATGTCGCGCGGCGTGACCGGAAAGGATTCGCTCATGCTTGTATTCCCTGCTGGATTTGGCTCGGGGCCGCGGCTGGCAGAACCGGACCGGAATCTGCCGGGCGCCGTCGCCCCGATCCGGCCCGCCAAAAGGCGGCATGATGCCGCCGGCACCCGGCCGGCGGCCACGCTGCGGATGTCAGTCGCGCCAATAGTTGTTCGCTGCCGCAACTGTCTGGAAATGGATCGCGATGACCTGCGAGGAAGCGATCAGTTGGCCGGCATCGTGATCATAGGCAGCGCGCAGCTTGTCGCGGACCTCGGCCGAGGGTTGGGTGAGCTTGACGCCGATGCGGGCCAGCCGGGTGGCCAGTTCGAAACCCTCCTGCGGGGTTGCCGTCCTGAGCGAGGGAAGCCAGTTGTCTGCCATGCGATGTTCCTTTCCGGATAGGGTTGCGGAGAGCGGATTGCAGTCGAACACCGCGAGTGTAGCGCGAAGCCCGCCCCGGCGCGATCAGTCTTCCCCGCGGCCTGTCGCCGGACGGCGGGCGCTGCCCGCGAGCCGCGTTTTTCGTTCGCTGGCAAGACGGGCCGGGGGGCGGAAAGGCTGCGGGCCGTCCGTGCAGCGTGCCTGACATGATTGCCGCCGCGGTCGAGGGCGCCAACGGCATGTGGCGGCGGCCGATGAAAAGGACTTGGCAGGACGCAGGCCGCCAGTCCGGGCAAGGGACAAGCGGGGGATCGGGCAGAGGACGGACCATGCGGCCCTGCCGGGATGGGGCCTCCCCGGCCACAGGGTCCTGCGGCGTGCCAGCCGGCATTCGGGGGCTGGCAGCCGCGCCTTACCGGAGCCCGTCGCGCACCGCCCGGACCGGAAATGCGGATGCGGGTATTCGCCCGGCTGACGGCCGAGCGGCCGGCTCTGGACTGCGGGACGCAGGGCACGGTTCCTCTATCCCGTAAAGGCGCTGACCGGATCACGGCAACAAGGCCCTTGCGGTTTTCCGGGATCGCGTCCCGACCATGCTTCCGGCACCGTCAGCGCGCCGGAAGGGATGACCGCAGCAGGATGCTCAGTTCAGCGGAATGGCATTGTTCGCCTTGTTTGCCTGATAGGCGGCGGAAAGTTCGTCGTATTTCCGGCTGATCGCATCCGCCCGCATCCTGAACTGCATCCGCCGAGGTTCCGGAAGGCGGTCGATCAGGTCCGGGATGGACTGGCCCGTCCAGAATGCGTTCGTCCTGTTGTAGCCGCCGGGTTCCAGGGTGAAGACTTCCTTGAGGATCTTCAGATCGTGGGGGATGGAGAACGCATCGCGAGAATCCTCGTGGCTGAAGAAATAATGGAAATTGTCGAACCCCGCCCAGGCGATGGCCGAAAGGCACATCGAGCAGGGTTCATGCGTCGAAAGAAAGATCAGGTCGCGCGTGTCCGGCCGCGCAGCCTTGTCCATTTCATGGAACCGCTTCAGCGCGTGGATTTCGCCATGCCACAGCGGGTTTTCCGTTTCGTTGTTGGTCTCGACCAGGACCGGGGAAAGATCCGCCTTCCTCAGCAGCGCCGCGCCGAAGATCTTGTTGCCGGCCGCCACGCCCGCCTCGGTCGCCGGAATGATGCCGCTTTCCATGGTGGCAAGCAGGGCATCAAGCAGGTCATGGGATTCGTTCTGTCGCGTCATGCCGATCCGCCTTATGAGTGTTGTCGTTCCGACAGCCGGACCGGGAGGGTTTCGCTTGCCCCCCGGCCCGGAAGGTGCCGGCTTTCCCTAATGGCTGTCCGGCTGGCGGCACGGCACTTCCTTGCCTTCGGCATTGAACAGCTTGCCGTCGAGGAAATAGTCCCCCTCCCGAAGGCACGCGATGTCGGTGTAATGAAGCACCCGCTCAGATGCCGCCGCGAAGACCGATTGCTGATCCGAGTTGCCGGCCGTCCAGTGATTGAACAGCAGGTTGAGGGTGATCGCCATCAGCGCCGACGAGCTGATCCCCGAATGCAGGATGGTTTCGACCCAGCCGGGGAACTGATCGTAGAAGGTGGGAAGCACGATCGGAATGGTGCCGAAGCCGATCGAGGTCGCCACGATGATCAGGTTCATGTTGTTGTGGTAATCCACCTTCGACAGGGTGCGGATGCCGCTTGCCGCGACCGTCCCGAACAGCACGATCCCGGCGCCGCCGAGGACCGGGCTGGGGATCGCCGCGACGACGCGGCCCATCACCGGCAAAAGCCCCAGCGTG
>CALLYR010000603.1 GCA_937859005.1 uncultured Paracoccus sp.
CTGCCGCGCCGGCGGCAGTTCCCTGTCCTCAACGACATGCAGTTCCGCACCCGCATGGATGCCGCCCTCGATCAGGCCCGCGCCGCCGCCGCCCGCGGCGAGGTGCCGGTGGGCGCGGTCCTGTGCGACGCCGCGGGCCGGATCGTGGCGCAGGCCGGCAACCGCACGCGCGAGCTGTCCGACCCCACGGCCCATGCCGAGATCCTGGCAATCCGCGCCGCCTGCGCGGCGGCCGGGTCCGAGCGCCTGCCCGGCCATGTGCTGTGGGTCACGCTGGAACCCTGTCCCATGTGCGCCGCGGCCATTTCCGCCGCGCGGATCGCCACGCTTTATTACGGCGCGGACGATCCCCGCATGGGGGGCGTGGCGCATGGGGCGCGGGTCTTCGACCATCCGCAATGCCACCACCGCCCGCAGATCTATGACGGCATCGCCGCCGCGCAGTCGCAGGCGCTGTTGCGCGACTTCTTCGTTCAGCGGCGCTGACGCATCCATCCTGACGGCCTGCTTGCAGTTGCAGCATCCTTGCGGAAAGGTGCGCCGCGCGAATGAGGAGTGACCGATGTTCCAGAAAATTCTTGTCGCCAACCGGGGCGAAATCGCGATCCGGGTTCTGCGCGCGGCCAACGAGCTGGGCAAGCGCACGGTTGCGGTCTATGCCGAGGAGGACAAGCTGAGCCTGCACCGCTTCAAGGCGGACGAGGCGTATCGCATCGGCGCGGGGCTTGGGCCGGTCGCGGCCTATCTGTCCATCCCCGAGATCATCCGCGTGGCGCGGGAATCGGGGGCGGATGCGATCCATCCGGGTTACGGCCTGCTGTCCGAGAACCCCGATTTCGTGGATGCCTGCACCGCCGCCGGCATCGCCTTCATCGGTCCGACCGCCGACACGATGCGCGCGCTGGGCGACAAGGCATCCGCCCGGCGCGTGGCGATCACGGCGGGTGTTCCGGTGATCCCGGCGACCGAGGTCGACTACATGGACGTCTCGCCGCGCCAGATGGTG
>CALLYR010000604.1 GCA_937859005.1 uncultured Paracoccus sp.
CCGCGGCCAGGGGATAGGATGGCAGCAGATGCCCTGCGGGAGAGAAGCGGGAATGACCGAACAGGCGCATGCCCTGGCCGAGATGCTGGCCCGGATTCTGGAACTGGTCGGGGCGGCGGTCATCATCGGGGGGATCGTGCTGGCCGGCGCCGTCTATGTCCGGTCCGGGCTTGCCGGCGGCGGCTGGCGGCCGGCCTATGAAAAGTTCCGCTCCGATCTGGGGCGGGGAATCCTGCTGGGGCTGGAACTGCTGGTCGGCGCCGACATCATCGCGACCATCACCGCCCCCCTGACATTCGAAAGCGTGGGCCTGCTGGCCGGGATCGTCCTGATCCGGACGTTCCTCAGCTTTTCGCTGGAAACCGAGATCGAGGGCTGCTGGCCGTGGCAGCGGGCGGCCAAGGAGGCGGCGGAGCGGCAGGACACGAAGCGTTAGGGCGCGGATGCCCGCCGCGCCGGACAGGGCCCGCGATCCCCTGGACGCCGGTGGCGGATGCGGCACGGGCACGGATTCCCGTCGCCGCCCGGCCGGGACCGGCAGGACCACGGACGGGTGACGGCGTCGCCTCGGCGCCTTCTCCCGCAAGGGCGTTGGCGGCAGCGACGGGCGGGACCGCGCCCCGGCAACCCCTGTCCTGCAGGGGGCGGGGGGCGACCGGGGGGGCCGATGGACGCAGGGGCGGCGCCCCGGGGCGGGGGGACTTCAGGGCGGCCGGCATGCGGGGTGCGGGGGATCGGGGCCGGACACCGGGGCCTGCCCCCGCGCGTCCTGGGCCGGGTATCGGCGCGCGGCTGTCGCGCCTGCGCATGTGATCCGGCCTTCCCACGGGAAGCCGCCCCTTGCGGTCGGGTTGCCCCGATGGGCCTCCGGTCACTTCGGTCCCCTTCGTCCCGGACCACAGGAACGCCCGTGCGGATCAGGCCCGGACCCCGCCCGGATCGCCCGCGGACGAGGACGGCGCCCTGACCGCCGGGCGGCCGGAGGGGCTTTGACTGCGGACCTGCGCCCGATCCGTCGGAAATCTGGCTGCGCTGGAACCTCGACCCCGCAAGGACATCCTGCGCCTGTCGATCCCGCTGACGGTCTGGATCGCGGCCTTCAGCGGCGTCCATGGACTGCATGCAGGGATCTGTTCGGGGTCTGGGACGGGCTGGCCCCCGACGCCGCGGCCCGGCTGTTGCCCGGCCCGGCCGCCAGACCGGTTCCGGCCCCGTGCGTCCGTTCGCCGCTGCCGCCCTGCTGAAAACGCTTGCGTGAATCGGAAGGACAGGCAATAGATTACGCCAACAAAAGAATATGACGAGCGAAGGCGTAACCTAAAAAAGGGCGCCGGGCCGAGGGCAAGATGATGAAACAACAGCGAATCGACCAGCTGGTCGGAGATCATGCCTCGCGCCTGTCCGAGCGGCTGCAGGCCCATCGGGCGCAGCTGTTCCCGCCGGATGCCCGCAAGATATTGCGCAAGTTCACCAGCGGCGAGGTCGCCGACCTGCTGGGCGTCAAGGACGCCTATCTGCGCAAGCTGCATCTGGAGGGCCGCGGCCCCGACCCGGAAACCCGCACCGGCGGG
>CALLYR010000605.1 GCA_937859005.1 uncultured Paracoccus sp.
GCGACGAAGGCTGGGAGGAGTTCTGAGACATGGGCGCCCGGACCCTGACCCTTCCCGGCCGGCTGGACGCCACGGCCGCCGCGCCCCTGCGCGAAACCCTGATGTCCCTGCGCGGCGCCGCGCTCGACCTGCGGGCCGATCAGGTCGAGCGCATCGGCACCCCCCCGTTGCAGGTGCTGCTGTCCGCGGCGGCGACCTGGCGGGCGGACGGCTGCCGGCTGCGCCTGACCGACCCCTCCGAGGCGCTGGACGAAGCTGTCCGGACCCTGGGGCTTGCTCTCGATGACCTGACCGCCGAAGGACCGACCGGATGAGAAGAACCGTGCTCACCGTGGACGATTCCCGCACCATGCGCGACATGCTGCGCCTGTGCCTGACCCATGCCGGATATGCCGTGACCGAGGCGGTGGACGGCGAGGACGGGCTGGCCGTGCTGGGCCGGGTGCGGCCGGATGCGATCATCTCGGACATCAACATGCCGCGCCTCGACGGCTTCGGCTTCATCGAGCGGGTACGGGCCGACAACGCCTTCCGGGCGATCCCCATCCTGGTCCTGACCACCGAAAGCGACGAGGCGAAGAAGGCGCGGGCCCGCGCGGCCGGCGCCACCGGCTGGATCGTCAAGCCCTTTGAACCTGCCAGGCTGGTGGCCGCCCTGGCCCGCGTCACCGCCTGACACCCTCCTGCGCGGGATCTCCGACATGACCGACAATCTGGCTGCCATCCGACAGACCTTCTTCCAGGAATGCGAGGAGCAACTGGCGGAACTCGAAGCGGGCCTGATCGCCATCGGCGACGGGATGGCCGAGGCGGATACCGTCAATGCGGTGTTCCGCTCGGTCCATTCGATCAAGGGCGGCGCCGGCGCCTTTCAGTTCGGGGACCTCGTCAGCTTTGCGCATGGCTTCGAATCCGTGCTGGACGACCTGCGCGCGGACCGGTTGCAGGCGCGGCCCGAGGTGGTCAGGCTGATGCTGCGCGCGTCCGACACGCTGGCCGATCTGGTGCGCGCCGCGCGCGACGGGGCTGCGCCGGGAACGGCCTGGCAGAGCCTGCTGCGCGAACTGGACGGCGTGATCCAGAGGCCCGATCCCGGCGGGGCCGCCCCGGACGACGCGGGGGACGACTTCGGCTTCACGCCGCTGGCGGTGCGGATTCCCTTCGGGGATGACGCGCCGGACAGCGATGGCCACGGGCTGGTCGTGGTTTTCCGGCCCCGCCGGTCGCTGTTTGCCAATGCCAACGACC
>CALLYR010000606.1 GCA_937859005.1 uncultured Paracoccus sp.
TCAGCCCGAAGGTTCTCGACCGCACCCTGCAGCAGTTGGTCTACCTGATGGGCGTCGGCAAGCTGGGAGGCACGGGCAGGCGCTGACCAACCCGCAGCAGGCTGGGTGTTGCGCGAAAGACACGACCCCCCCGGTAAGGGACCGTACCTGTGGCAGGAATGTCGCGGGACCGCGGCTCCGCGATCCAGCTTCAATTCTGGATAATCTCCAACGCCGCTTCGCTTCGCCCAAGAGGACCCGCCGATCATGCCGAAGGACGTGCCAGCGGCCGACCTGATGGTCGGCGTGACCGAAATTGCCGCGATGGCGGGCCGGACGGTGCGCTGGGTGCAACTGATGGCCAAAGACGGCCATTTCGAGAAGGGCGCGCGCGGTCAGTATCGGTTGGGGTCGGTCATCGCGGGGCTGGTCGGACATTACGAGGCGCTTCTCGAAAAAGGGTCCCGCAGCGCGGCGGCAACCGAGGCCACTCAGGCGCGGGCCGAGGAGATCCGGCAACGGATGGCGATGCGGGATCGGACGCTGATCCCGATCGAGGATGCGACCATGGCGCTGGATCAGCTGGCGGGCGTGGTCAACGGCGAGTTGTCAGGGCTGCCCGCGCGGATCAGCCGCGACATGACCGTGCGCAAGAAGGCAGAGGCCGAGGTTCATGCGTCGAAAGAACGGATCAGCACCGCCCTCACCGAAGCTGCGGGAGCTGCTCGAACGGGCCGCGGCCTTGATGAGGCCGGCGCCGATAGCGACGCCTGACGAGTGGGCGGCACGGCATCGGGAATATCCCCCGTCGTCGGGGATGCCAGGGCCGCGCAACCCGTATCTGACCGCCTATCAGGTACCGTTCGAGCGCAGGATCCATGCGCGCACGCACCGTCGGGTCGTGGCAGTGACTGCGGCGCAGAGCGGCAAGACCGAGGCGCTGCTGGACGTGATCGGCGCGCGCCTCGACCAGCGGCCGGCGCCGATCATCTATGTCGGTCCCTCGCGCGAGTTCGTGACCGACCAGTTCGAGCCGCGCCTGATGGAGCTGCTCGACCAGGCGCCGACCTTGGCCGACAAGGTTGTGCGCGGGCGGCGCATGAAGAAGACCCTGAAATGGGTGGCCGGGGTGCGGGTGCGCCTCGCGTCCGCCGGCAGCTCCACCGCCCTGAAATCCGACCCTGCCGCCCTCGGTATCGTGGACGAGATCGACGAGATGATGGCGAACGTGAAGGGGCAGGGCGATCCGCTGGGCTTGGTCGAGGCCCGCGGCGAAACCTATGCGGACTTCGTCACGGCGGTCGTGTCCACGCCCTCGATCGGGCTGGTGGAAACCGAGGTCGATGAGGTCAGCGGGCTGGAATTCTGGGCCCGGGCCGATGTGGATCAAGTGCAGAGTCCGATCTGGCGGCTGTGGCAGAGCGGAACGCGGCATCACTTCGCCTGGCCGTGCCCGGACTGCGGCGATTACTTCGTGCCGCGGTTCAAGCATCTATGGTGGCCGAAGAACAGCACGCCCGCGCAGGCGCGGCGCGAGGCCCGGCTGGTCTGTCCGCATTGCGGCGTGCTGATCGAGGACAGCAGCAAGGCTGGGATGATCGCGGAGGGCGTCCAGGTCGCGCCCGGCCAGACCATCGAGGAGGCACGCGCCGGGGTGAACGAGCCGGACGTGTCCACCTGGTCGTGCTGGACCTCCGGCCTGTGCAGCCCGTTCAAGAGCTGGGGCGAGCGGGCCGAGAACTATCTGGCCGCGCTGGCCACGGGCGAGCCTGACAAGCTCCAGACCGTGATGAACGCCAATTTCGGCGAGTGCTATTCGCTGGTGGCGGGGTCGGATCAGCCGGAATGGGCGGAGATCCGGGAGCGCGCTTTGCCTTATGCGGCGGGCGAGGTGCCGGCCGAGGCCTTGCGGCTGGTGATGGGCGTCGACGTGCAGCGGATGTCGCTCTATTTCGTGATCCGAGCCTACGGCGCGCGCGGCACGTCCTGGCTGGTTCAGCACGGGCAGCTGTTCGGACCGACCGATGCGGATGACGTGTGGGCGGCGCTGGCGGATCTGATGCTCACGCCGGTGGCAGGCATGCAGATTGAGCGCGTGGGGATCGACAGCGGCTATCGGCCCGACAAGCCGGACGCGGGCAGCGAGCACAAGGTCTATGAATTCGCCCGCCGCTTTCCGTGGCTGGTGGTGCCGACGAAGGGCCGCGACGTGCAGTCGCCGCCGTTCCGCCTGTCGAAAATCGAGGTCAAGCGGGACGGCAAACGGGCTGCCTATTCGGTGGAGCTGGCGATCCTGTCGACCGACTTCTTCAAGTCGCTGGTCCAGTCGAAGATCAGGACGCCGATGGGCGTGCCGGGTGCGTTCTATGTCCACTCCGAGGTGGACGAGGACTATTGCCGGCAGGTCACGTCCGAGGTTCGGACCATCGCCGAGGGCCGGCCCAAATGGCTGCCCCGCTCGCGGCAGAACCACCTCTGGGATGCGGAGACCATTGCCGAGGCGATGGCCTATTCGCTGAACGTGCAGCGGATCCCGGTCGGACTGATGCACGAGGCGCAGGACAGTGACGAACCGGCGCAGGCCGCGGCGGTTCCGGTCCGCGCGACGGTTCCGACTGCCACTGCCGCACCGGCAGCGGACCGGAAGGCAAGAATGGCAGCCCGCGCGATGCGCATGGGACGCTGACAGGGGGCGCGCCGATCAGGACGCGCCCCTTTCCACAAGGAAGGGGCCGTCATGGCGCAACTGCTTGACCACACCGGCGCGCCCCTGATCCGGGCCGATGCTCCCGTCAAGGTGCCGGGCTCGTCCCGCTATACCAGCGGATACATGCGCGGTGGGCGCAGCGTGGCCCTGGCCGCTTGGCAGCCGGCGCTGCGCGAGGCGCAGGACGACATCGCCGCGGCGTGGGAGAAGGCCGCGGCGCGGGCGAACGATGCGATCATCAACTCGGGCTGGCTGTCCGGCGCGATCGAGCAGTGCGTGGCGAACACGGTCGGTACGGGGCTGCGCCTGAAGGCCCAGCCCGAGAACGACCTGTTCGGCATGTCCAACAAGGCCGCTCAGGGGTGGTCCAAGATGGTCGAGCAGCGGTTCGAGTTGTGGTCCACCAACCCGCCGGAATGCGACCTGCAGGCGCAGCGCAGCCTGGGCCAGATGCAGGCTGCGGCGTTCCGGGGCTGGATCGGGACGGGCGAGATCCTGTCCGCTACCGTCTGGCGCCCGGGCCGGACTGGATGCCAGTATGGCACGAAGGTCCAGGTTCTGCCTGCCTACCGGCTGGCGCGCGAGACGAACGCGATGCAGCATTTGTTCACCGGCGTATTCGTGAACGCCGACGACATGCCGGTGGCTTATCGCATCCGTCGGCGCACCGCTTACGGAACCTGGGACGCGGTCGATGTGCGGGCACGCGACAGTCTCGGCCGCCGTCTGGTCGGGCATTTCTTTGATGCACCCTTGGGCGCCCATCGCGGGATCGGGCCGCTGGCGCCGGTGCTGCAAGTGATCCGTCAGTTCGACGACATGTCGGACGCGACCCTGTCGGCGATGGTGCTCAAGACCCTGTTCGCCGCAACGGTGGAGAGTGACCTGCCGACGGCCGAGGTCCTGCAGGGTCTGCTGGGCGAGGCCGAGATGGCGCGCATCCAGCGAGAGGCGATCACGGGCGGGGGCGAGACGCCGCTGGAGGCATGGATGGACATGGCGATGGGCTTCCACGAAGGATCGCAGATCGACGTGGGCCGGTCTGGTCGGGTGGCGCATCTGATGCCGGGCGAGAAGCTGACCCTGCAATCGGTGCAAGCGCCGGGGTCCGATTACAAGGACTTCTCGGCCGACCTGAAGCGCGAGATGGCTCGGGCGCTGGGCATGACGTACGAGAGCTTCACCGGCGATTACAACGGCGCGACCTACAACTCGATGTCTTACGGGACAACCGAGATCTTCGAGGTCACGAAGGCGCGCCGGGCCAACATCGTCGCGCCCTTCTGCCAGATGGCTTACGAGGCTTGGCTGGAAGAGGAAATCCTCGAGCGCGGGATGGAATTCCCCGGCGGACCCGAGGCGTTTCTCGCCAACCGCGCCGCGGCAAGTCGGGCACTGTGGATCGGGGCACCGAAGCCGCTGGCCGACATGCTGAAGGCCGCCAAGGCCTTCGAGACGCTGGATCGGATGGGCGTGCTGCCACAGCGCGCCGTGGCCGAGGCGTGGGGCATGGACATTGAGGATGTCTACCACGCGCGCCAGCAGGAAGCCGAAATGCGCCGGACCTACCAGCTTCCCGAGCCCGCGCACATGGGCGCGCAGGGCGGGGCGCCGAAGCCGCAGGGCGACAATCAGGACGACGAGGACGAGGCCGATGGCGCTTGAGATCAACGAGGCCGATCCCTGCGGCGCGGTGCAGCAGTTGCGCGCGGTCTATTACAACCTGATCGCGGGCCAGGCGAAGGCGGAGATCAGCTTTCGCGCGGGGCCGAACGGCGTCGAGCGTCGGGTGACGTTCGCCAAGGCCGATGTCCCCAAGCTGGAGCGCGAGATCGCGCGGCTGGAGGACCTGTGCGCGCAGGCGAATGGGCTGGTCAGGCGGCGGCGGTTCTCGATCGCGTCGGGCGGGAGGTTCTGATGACCACAGAGACTGCGGGGCGTTCGGCCCCGCTTCTGCATCTGGCGGACCGGGTGCTGAACCGCCCGCTGCTGGTGCATCCCGACAAGGCCGCCATTGTGGCCGGTGCCTTGTCGGGCCGGATCGGGCTGGGAGACGGTGCGTTCCTGGATGCCATGACGCCGGACGCGAGCCGCTTCTACGGCACGCGGCAGCGGCAGGATGGGTCCTACAGTCTCAACCCGGCAAGTGATGGGGTGGCAATCATCACGGTGGCCGGCTCGCTGGTCAACCGCGGCGCTTGGGTCGGGGCATCGTCGGGGCTCGTCAGCTATGAGGGCCTGTCGGCGCAGGTGGCCGAGGCGACGGCCGATCCGGCCGTGCGCGCGGTGATCTTCGATATCGACAGCGGCGGCGGCGAGGCGGGCGGCGTGACCGCGCTGGGCGCGTCCATCGCGGCCTTGGCGGCGAAGAAGCGCACGGTCGCGGTCGTCAACGACACGGCCTGCAGCGCGGCCTACTGGATCGCGTCGCAGTGTCGGGAGATCGTGATCAGCGAGACCTCGGCAGTAGGCTCCATCGGCGTCGTCGTGCTGCACGTCGATCGCTCGGGCGAGATGGCAGACATGGGCTGGGTGCCCACCCTGATCCACGCCGGAGCGCACAAGGTCGATGGTCACCCCTTCGCCCCGCTGCCCGACGCTGTGCGGGCCGACTGGCAGGCCAGCATCGACGATCTTCACCGCACCTTCTGCGAGGCGGTCGCGCGCGGGCGCGGCCGGAAGATGGACGCCGACCAGGCGCGCGCCACCCAAGCACGCGTGTTCTATGGCAAGGCCGCGATTGCGGCCGGGCTGGCCGACCGCGTCGGCACCTTCGAGGCCGTTCTGGCCGAACTGAAACAGCGGCCCGCAGGTGGCGCCGCGCCGAAACCGAAAGGGAACCGGATGGACAACGAGAACCAGCCCGCCGCCGGCATCAACGCCGAGGCTCATGCCGCAGCGGTTGCCGAGGCCACCAAGGCGGGCGCGACGGCGGAACGGGCGCGGATCAGCGCGATCCTGACCTGCGAGGCCGCGGCCGAGCGGCCCAGGCTGGCGCAGAAGGTCGCGCTGGAGACGGACCTGCCTGCAGAGGCGGCCGCCGCGATCATCTCCGCCGCGGCACCCGAGAACAGGACGGGCATCAGGTCGCTGGCCGAGCGGTCGAAGGAAAGCCCCGAGCCCGGCCTCGACATGGGCGGGTCCGGAGTGGGTGCGTCGTCCGGATCGGCCGAGGATGCCGAGGCTCGGCGCAAGCGCGTCGTGGCGAAGGTGAGCGGCGGCGCCCGCTGACATCGACGGCTGGCGCGTCCATCGCGGCGCGCCCTGAACATCATCAGGCGACAAGGGGAGATCATCCATGCCCGCCATTCTCGATAGCGGCGCCCGCGATACCGGGTGCATCCTGAGCGAGCCCAACGGTCATCGTGGCCGCGCGAACATCGTGATCGCCGCGGGAGCGGGCATTCTCGCCCCCAACACCGTGCTGGCGAAGGTCACGGCCAGCGGCAAGTATGTCACCGCCAAGGCCACCGGCTCCGACGGCAGCCAGACGGCTGCGGCCGTGCTGCTCTATGGCGTCGATGCCACGGCAGGCGACGTGTGGGTCGCGGGCTTGGTCCGCGACGCCGAGGTGAACGGGAAAACTCTCGTTTACGACCCCTCGATCAGTTCGCAGGCCCTGCGGCTGGCGAAGGACGCCGAGCTGGCGGCCGCCGGCATCATCGTCCGCTGATGGACGCGCGCCGTCTCACGGCGCGCCCGCGCGGGCATCCATGAAACGAGAGACGGCAGACAAGGGAAAACCATGCCCACGCTCGATATTTTCAACGACGACGCGTTCTCCGTCGTCTCGCTGACCCAGACCATCAACGATATCCCGTTCCGGCCCGGTCGGATCGGCCAGATGGGCCTGTTCGAAGCCGACCGCATCAGCACCACCGTGGCGATGATCGAAAGCCAGGGTGGCCTGCTGCGCATTGTCTCGCCCACGCCCCGCGGCGGTCCCGGCGTGACCCTGCCGAAGGAAGGTCGCAACATCCGGCCGCTGCTGGTGCCGCATTTCGAGATCAACGATGCGATCAACGCGGACGAGGTCCAGAACGTGCGCGCCTTCGGCACCGAGAGCGAGCTGGAGACGGTGCAGACCAAGGTCGCGCAGCGCCAGCGCCTGCACGCCGACAGCATGGCGCTGACTGAGGAACACGCCCGCATGGGCGCGATCAAGGGCGTCGTCACCTATGCCCCGGCCGAGAACGGTACTGTCGTCCCGCCGCTGAATCTCTATACCGAGTTCGGCGTGACCAAGCCGGCCACAGTGCAGTTCAACTTCGGCACCACCGCGACCGACGGCGCGTTGCTGAAGCTGACGCAAGGGATCAAGCGCCAGATCGGCGACGCGCTGGGTGGGGCGGGCTTCGACCACATCCACGCCTTCGTGGGCGACAACTTCTTCGACGGACTGCTGACCTCGAAAGAGGTGCGCGAGACCTACAAGAACACGTCGCAGGCGTCCTTCCTGCGCGACAGCTACATCGACGCGAGCCGCCTGTCCTGGGGCGTGTTCGAGTTTGGCGGCATCGTGTTTGAGAACTATCGTGGCAAGGTCGGAACCGAGGCTTTCGTCGCCACCGACGAGGCGCGGTTCTTCCCCGTGGGCACCCCCGGCCTGTTCCGCACGGTCTATGCACCGGCGGACTATGTCGAGACGGTCAACACGCTGGGCGAGCGGCTCTACACCAACCAGTGGACGGCCCCGAACCGCAAGCGGATCGAACTCGAGACGCAGATGAACGCGCTGCAGTATTGCTCGCGTCCGCCGGCGCTGATCGAGGGTCGCATCGCGGCCTGATCCTGCTGGTGGCGCCTTGCGCGCCGCCTGTTCCCCTCGACCTGAAGGAACATCGCCATGCTGTCTCCCAGCCCTTTCGCCGAACTGGATGCCATCGTCTCCGAGGCGGTCGAGGAGGAATTCGGCAGCCGCGCGACCCTGATGCCCTTCACGCAGGCCTCGTCCCAATATGCCAACCCGCGCCCCGATCCGGCCCGGCCCGAGGCCGAGGTTGTCGGCATCTTCTCGTCCGGCCCGGCCATCGACGGGATTGCGGGGCAGGCGCGCGCCGGGGCCAGTTCTGGCCCCACCATGATCACCGGGCAGTCGCTGGTCTTCTGGATCAGCGCTGCGACCGTCGAGGCGCTGCCCTGGGCGGTCCGCTCCGGTGATCGCCTGCGCTTCCCGGATGCCGCCGACCCGCGGCGCTATCGGATCGCGGCCATCCGTCCGACCGACATGGGCGACCTGGAACTGATGCTTACCGAGGACTGACCGGCCATGAGCCTGACCCGCACCCTGACCCGGATTGCGACCGTGAAGGCGCTGACCGGCGCGACGTTGGCATCCGATCAGGTCTTTGACAGTGCCATCGATCCTTATGACACGCGCGTCACTGTCGATGCCCGGCCCATGATCGTCGTCTATACCGACGATGAGGAGACCGAGGTTTCTGGACGTGGCGACTGGCTGCAGGGCGGCGTGTGCGAGCTGGTGATCGAGATCGTCGTGGCGGGCCTTGCACCCGACACGCCCTATGATGCGCCCGATCCCGACGGGGACGGGCCTCATCCCGATCCCGCGCCGCGCCAGCTGCAGATCCCGCGCAGCGATGCCGGGCTGGAACTGACCCTCGACATGATCGAGGGGCAGGTGATTCGCACTCTCACGGGTGATCAGGAGCCTTGGGCGCAGGCCTGGCGCGGGCTGGTGGTGACCATCATCAAGCGCCTGTCGCGCCGTGGCGCATCGGCCGAGCAGGGCAACCGCTATGCGGTGCGCCAGCTGGTGATCAGTTGCGAGATGGTGACGGACCCGGCGCATGGCGGGGTGATTGGCCCCCAGACCCCATGGGGCCGCGCGCTGGGTCTGATGGAGGCTAACGAGGACGAGGCGGACCTGGCGCGTATCCTGCGGATCGCGGCCGAGGGCGTGCCGCTGGCGGACTGGCGGCGCGAAGCGGCCCGTCTGGGCGTCAGCCTGGAGACGGTCGAGGCGCTGGGCATCGGCCCGGCCGGGGCACCGGACGGCACGTTGCTGGCCGAAGTGAACGTTGTGCGGCAGGAGCCGGGCGCATGATCGGCGAACTGGCGCGGCTGGCTCGCGAGGTGGCCGAAATCAGGCGGGCCATGGCAGCGACGATGCGGTCGGGCACCGTGGCCGAGGTGGACGCCGCAGCCGGCACGGTCCGGCTGGATCTGGGCGAAGGCATGTTGTCGGCACCCGTGCCCTATACGCAATTCGCCGGGGCCTTGAAGGTCCACACGCCGCCGTCGGTGGGCCAGCAGATGTTCCTGCTGTCCCCTTCCGGCGAGACGGCGCAGGGCTGCGCGCTGCCTCTGACCTGGGGCGGCGGCAACGATGCGCCTTCCGGCGCGGCGAACGAGAACGTTCTGACCTTCGGCGCCGTGCGGATGCAGATCACCGACGCGGCGATCGAGATCGTCGTCGGCGGCGTCACGCTGACGATCAGCGCGGCCGGACTGTCGGTGAACGGCGGCCGGGTCGAGCACGACGGCACGAACATCGGATCGACCCATACCCATGGCGGGGTGGATCGTGGCGGGTCCAACACGGACCCGCCGGAGTGAGAGAGGAGCCCCTATGGCACAGAAGCTCTATACCGTGACCGACAAGGCGGGCCGCTATGTCGCGGGCACGCGCAACACCGGCGTCGGCACCACGCTGTCGCTGACCGACAAGCAGGCCGAGGCGGCGCTGCGCGACGGCACCCTGGTCGAGGCGCCCGAAGGCGCGGGGCAGGACGCGCCCTTCGCCGTGGCGACCGTAACCGACACTGCGGCCAACGCGCGCGGCGAGGTGGACAGCCTGCCCGAGGCGACCGATCCCGACGCGCCCGCTCGGGCGGCGGGCAGCGCAACCGTGAAGCAGGCGGTCGAGGAGCAGCGCACGGCCGAAGGCAAGACGCTCGCCGAGCCGACCGCGCCTGTGACACCGGCAACGGCGGCCCCGACCACCACGAGCCCTGCGCCTGCGCCGAAAAAGGCCGCCAGCGCGGAGAACAAGCAGTCCTGATCCTGAAGGGAGGCCCCGGCCATGTCCGATGACCCGTCAATCGGCATCGACGCAGAGACCGGGGCCACCCTGACCGGCTGGGACCATGTCCTGCAATCCCTGCGCGACGTGTTTCTGACCCGGTTCGGGTCGCGGCTGATCCGAGAGTGGTATGGCTCCTTCGTCCCCGACGCGCTGGGCCGCAACATCAACCGTTCGGAGATGCTGCCCGTGATCGCGTCCATCACGTCGGCGGTCGAGCAGTGGGAGCCGCGTTTCCTGCTGGAAAGTGTCTCGCTGGACGGCAGCGCGGCCCGTGAGGGCCGACTGCAGGTGACGCTGCACGGGCGCTATCGGCCGCGCGCGCTGCTTGGCGACATGACCGAGGCCGGACCCAAGACCATGATCGTCGCGATGGCCGGCGACACAGTAACCGCGAGGTGACGGCATGTCCTATACGCAGGTGGACCTGGGCGGCCTTCCCGCGCCCGACATCCTCGAGCCCCTGAGCATCGAAACCATCCTGCAGCAGCTCAAGGACAGTGTGACCGCGATCCATCCGGGCATGGCCCCGGTCCTGCAGATTGAGGGCGAGCCGGCCGTGAAGGTGCTGGAGGTCTGTGCGGTCTTCATCTTCCTGACCCGCGCCCGCGTGAACGATGCGGCGCGCGGCCTGATGCTGACCTTCGCGCGCGGAACCGATCTGGACCACTTGGGCGCGCTGTTCGGCGTGGAGCGGTTTTCCCGGAACGCGACCGAAGATGATCCGGGCTATGTCGAGAGCGACGACGATTTCCGGTTCCGTATCCAGATTTCCCTTGAGGGCTTTTCGACGGCTGGCCCGCGCGGGGCCTATGAGTTCCACGCCCGCAGCGCGCATCCCGACGTGAAGGACGTGATGGTGGCGGGCCCCGGCACGGACGGGCTGTCGGTCGCACCGGGCGATGTCGAGGTCTATGTGCTATCCCATCAGGGCAACGGCACCGCGGCGCAGGAAGTTCTCGACGAGGTGGCGCGGGCTGTCAACGACGAGCGGGTGCGCCCGCTGACGGACCGGGTGCTGGTCTATCCGGCGGCGATCCGGACCTATCAGGTGCGCGCGACCATTGAGGTTGTCGATGGCACCGATCTCTCGGTTGTGGAAGCGGCCGCCCGCGCGGCACTGGACGACTATCTTGCGGCGGCTCATTACATCGGGGCTACGGTGGCGCGCTCGGGCATCATGGCCGCGCTGCATCAGCCCGGTGCAATGAGGGTGACGCTGTCCTCGCCTGCCAGCGACGTGGTTCCGAACCCCAATGCCGCGCCTTTCGCGACAGGCATTCAGCTGACGGTGGTGTGACGTGCCCGAGGTCGAGTTCGACGTGCTGCCGCCCCACAGCGGGCGGGCCGAGCGGGCCTTGGCGCGGGCCGTGGCCGAGCAGGCGTTCCTGCCGGTCGAGATCACCCGGATCTGGTCGCCCGACCGAGTGCCCGAGGCGTTCCTGCCGTTCCTGGCATGGGCGCTGTCGGTAGATCACTGGGACGGCCTCTGGTCGGTCGAGCGCAAGCGCGAGGTCGTGGCCGCCTCGGTCGAGGTCCACCGGCACAAAGGCACCCCCTATGCCATCAAGCTGGCGCTGCGCGCGGCCGGGCTCGGGGATGCCACGCTGATCGAACGCGGCGAGGCGCAGACCTATGACGGCAGCGCGATGCATGATGGCGCGATCACCTGTGACCAGGACGGCCACTGGGCCGATTACCGGGTCATCATGGCGCAGCCCATTGCCAACCGTCAGGCGGCGCTGCTGCGCCGATTGCTGAACAGCGTGGCGCCCGCCAGATGCCGTCTGGTTTCGCTCGATTTCCGGGCAGTCGCCCATTCCTATGACGGCGCCACGCGATACGACGGCGCCTATGATCACGGAGAGGCCTGATGCCCTATATTCCCGAGGTGCCCGTCTGGCGACCGGGCGTCTACCAGATCGAGACGACGGACCCGGTGCTGGGCGGTGCGCCCAACCGCACGACCAAGGCTGGTCTGGCGAACATCCCGGCGCAGGACCTGGCGGATCGAACCCTCTATCTGAAGGAAGAGATGGAGGCGTTGGTGAAGACCGCGCCGGTTCTGGTGACGGTGGGCGTGACCGGCGATTTCCCGACGATCAACGCGGCGCTGATGGAACTGTCACGGGCGTTCTCGGCCTATGTGCCGGGCGGTTTCACGACGACGATCCAGCTTCTGCCGGGCTTCGTCATGGAGGAGCAGGTGCTGGTGTCGGGGGTCAACCTGTCGTGGATCGACATCGTGTCGGTGTCCGCCGAGGTCGTGATTGCCCGAGATGCGCTGACCGCGACGTTGGGCGGAGACAGCACCCGCTTCCCGGCTTTTGGCGGGGATGCTGGGGCGTATCTGCCGCGCATCCGCACCTTGTTCCGCATGAACGCAACAGGCCTTGCCAGCGGGCGAGACGGTGTTCGTCTGAACAATGCCTCAGGATGCTTCGTGGCATCTGGGAAAGGTGTCCAAGATGCTGGTGCCTGCGGTCTGCGGGCGGTTGGCGGGTCGAGCGCGTTGATTACCGGTGCGATCTTCAGTGGTGCAGATGAAGACGGCATTCTCGCCAACTATGGCGGTCGAATCGCGGCGAATGGTGTGAATGTGTCGGGTGCGACCCTGGCCGGCATCCGGGCAGGCGCTGCATCGCAGGTCGATGCCACCAGCGTTAATGCTGCTGGCTGTGGCGAGGGGGGCCTGGTGGCCCTATCCGGTTCCCTGATCAGTTTCCTGAACGGGAACGCCCGCCGGGGCGCCTCCGACAGCCCGCAGGACATCCAGATCTATCAGGGCAGCACCATCGCAGCCGCGGGCGCGACCGGGGGAACAAACGCCACGGTCAATACCGTGTCCGCCGCCGGCATCATTTATCGCTGACCTTCGGCCCCAGCGCGGGTCGACGCCGAACGCGGGCGCGCCATGCGCCCCGCGACCACACTTCTGCATGATGGAGAACAACCATGCCCGTTACGTTCGGCCTGTCGATCTCGCGTGTCGACAACGAACCGCGTCCCGCGATCTGGGGCGACATGTCCGTGATCGGCCTGATCGGCGTGGCGCCCGACGCCGATGCCGTGGCTTTCCCGATCGACACGCCCGTCCTGATCCGCTCTGCCGATCCCGTGGCGCTGACCAATCTGGGCGAGGCCGGGACGCTGCGCGATGCGCTGACGCTGATCAACGCCCAACTGGGCGATCTGCAATCGTCCGCCTTGGTCGTGGTCGTGCGCGTTACCGCAGGGGCCGATGCCGCCGCCACAATGGTCAACATCGTCGGCGACGGCATCTCGACCGGCGTGTCGGCCTTCTTGGAGGCGCCTGAACTGCTGGGCTATGCCCCGCGGCTGCTGGCCGCGCCGGGCTTCACCGGCACCATCCCGAGTGGCGGGCAGGGCAACCCCGTAGTGGCGGCCTTGGCCGGCATTGCGCCGCGCCTGCTGGCCCATGCCGTGGTCGACGGCCCCAACACTACCGACGACGCCGCGCAGACCTGGCGCGAGAGTATCAGCAGCGAGCGGATCATTCCGGTCGAGGGGGGCGCACGGATCATGGATGCCACCGGCACGGTGGTCGTGGTGCCGGCCTCGCCCGCGGTGCTGGGCATCGCGGTTCGGCGCGACTTCGAGTTCGGCGGGCGCCCGTTCCACAGCTGGGCCAACCAGGCGGTGCAGGGCATCGTCGGTCCGGCTCGGCCGATCCCGTTCTCGCTGACCGACCCGGCCAGCGAGGCGCAGGCGCTGCTGGCCGGGAATATCGGGGTCATCGTGCGCGGCGAGATGGGCGTGGACGGGGGCATCGCGGACGGCGGCTTTGTCTATGTCGGGACCGACAATGCCGGGGCGGATGACCTGTGGCGCTTCTACAGCGTCACGCGCGGACGGGATTACATCCACCTGATGTGCCTCAAGACGCTGCGCCAGTATCTGGGCCGGTTCAACATCACCGGTCAGACGATCCAGGCGGTGCTGAACACGCTGAACGGCGCGCTGCGCGATCTGAAGGCCACGGGTGACATCCTCGGCTACCGGGTGGCGTTCGAGCCCGACCTGAACAGCCCCGAGGATCTGCGCACCGGCAAGATCACCGTATCGTTCGCGGCCGAGGAAGCGCCGGTCCTGCGCCGCATCGACGTGCAATCGTCCCGCTATCGTCCTGCGCTTGAGGCGCTGGTGGCCGATCTGGCGGCGGCCTGATCCATTGCGCCCCCGGCATCCGGCCGGGGGCTGTCCGACACATCTCACAGAGAGGGATAGGCCATGCCAGCCAATTTCTTCGTGATGGAAGCCGCCAACCTGTTCTGCGGCGATCACGACCCCACGAACTCCAAGCACCTGACGCTGACCGAGCTGCAACTGCCCACGCTGCAGGAGATGTATCAAGACCACCATCCTGGCGGCTCGCTGGTCGCAACCGAAGTCGCGGTGGGCGTCGAGAAGCTGGAGCCGACCTTCAAACTGGCCGGCTGGGACCCGACCATGCTCGATCTGTTCGGGCTGGGCCGAAAGGGCCAGAAGACCTTCACCGCCTATGGCGTGATCCGCAACAAGCGGACCGGCGAGGCGATCGAGGCCAAGGCCATCATCGAAGGCCGCCTGGGCCGGATCGAGGCCGAGACCTTCCAACGCGGCGAGTTGCAGTCGCACGACTATTCGATCAACGGCGTCACCCATTACGAACTGTGGTGGGCGGGGCGCGAGAAGTTCTACTGGGACTTCTTCACGGCCGAGTTCCGCATCGACGGGCAGGCGCAGAATGCTGACGAGTTGCGCATCCTGCGCATCGGCAGCGCGGTCTAAGGGGCTGACGCATGGCAAGCGAAACCAAGACCATCATGCTTGAGCACCCGATCACGGTGGACGGCGACAGCCCGCGCGTGATCGATCGCGTCAACCTGACGCGCGCCAAGGGCAAGCACCTGCGGGCCATGGCTGCTGCAGCCGTCCAGAACGAGGTGGAACAGGCGCTGGTGATGATCTCCAGCCTGACCGGCCTGTCCCCGGCCGAGGTGGACGAACTGGACGCGGTGGACATCACGACCATTGCGGAGGCGGCGGAGGATTTTTTGCCGCAGAGGGCTATCGCCCCGGTCACCTGAAGGACTGGCGCGGGATCGTCGCGGACGTGGCAGCGATCCTGTCCACGCCCTTGCCGGTGGTCGAGGACATGCCGTGGTCCGAAACCCTCGCCTATCACGAGCACGCGCTTCGGCTGCATAAGGCCCTGCGCGGCTGACCAAGGAAGCCGATATGGCGCGTACGCAAACGTCCCAGCTGATCGTGGAAATGCTGGACCGCGTCAGCGGTCCGGCGAAGGCCGTTGCCCGATCGATGCAGGGCATGAACGAGAGGATTGCCCGCGCCTCGGCCGCCGTGCCGCGCGTGGGCGATCGGATCACGGCGTCGCTGGAACGCAGCACGGCGGGGCTGTCCGCTGCCCGTGCGGGCGTTCTGGACGCGGTTGGGGCCTATTACAGCCTGCGGGCCGCCATCGGTGCGCCCATTGCCGCGGCCGCCAACTTCGAGACGATCCTCGAAGACATCGGCCAGAAGGCGGGCATTCCCGTCGAGCGGCTGGGCGCGCTGGGCGAGCGCATCAAGCAGGTGGCGCGCGAGACGAACCAGGCGAATGCGCAGATCGGATCGGCGGTCGATGCGCTGGCCGGGCGCGGCGCCAGCGTCGACGTGGCCATGGCGGCAGCGGCGCCCATCGGCAAGGCTGCGACCGCCTATCGGGCCGCGACGGACGATCTGGCGGCAGCGTCGTGGTCGGCCGTCGATAACCTCAAGATCCCGGCCGACCAGATCGGGCGCGCGCTGGACATGATGGCGACGGCGGGCAAGGCGGGCGCCTTCGAACTGCGCGACATGGCCGCCTATTTCCCGGCACTGGGCGCAGCCTATCAGGGCTTGGGCCAGAGCGGCACCGGGGCGGTGGCCGACCTTGCGGCGGCGCTGCAGGTGGTGCGCAAGGGCACGGGCGACAGTTCGACGGCCGCGACCAACCTCGCGAACGTCCTGCAGAAGATCTATTCGCCCGCCACTGTGCGCGCCTTCGGCAAGCAGGGCGTGGACGTGTTCGCCGAGATGGAGGCGGCCGCCAGGCGCGGCCTGACCCCCATCGAAGCCATTGCCGAGTTGACCGACAAGACGCTCAAGGGCGACCTGTCGAAGATGGGCAACCTGTTCGAGGATGCCCAGGTGCAGGCCGGGATGCGGTCCCTGATCCAGGGGATGGACGAATACCGGCGCATCCGGTCCGAGGCCATGTCGGCCGAGGGGGTGGTGGACGCGGACTTTGAGCGGCGGATCAAGACTGCGCGTGGCGCAATCGACCGCTGGAACGCCCGGCTGGATGACCTCAACACGACGATTGGCGCGGCCCTTGTGCCGTCGCTGCACATGCTGCTCGATGCCATAGAGCCGGTGGTTGGCCGGATCGCGGCGTTCGTCGATGCGCATCCGCAGCTGGTCTCGAACGTGATGCTGTCGGTGGGCGCGCTGGTCGCTTTCAGGGGCGCGGTTGCGGCGCTGCGTTTCGTCGGGCTGCTGGGCAAGACGGGGGCCCTGTCGCTGCTGTCGGTGGCCTTCAACAGCATCGGCGGCACGGCGGCGCGAGTGCTGGGCGCGGCGCGGGCGTCCATGGCGCTGAACGCCGCGCTGGCGGGCATGGCAGGAGTGCGGCCGGGCACGATCAGCCAGACCGGGGCAGCCTTGCGCGGCTTGGCGGGGGTGACAGGCCTGCGGGTCGTGGCGACCGGTGTCAGCGCCGTCATCGGTGCCATCGGCGCGATCAGCGCGCCGGTCTGGCTGGGCATCGCGGCGGCCGTTGCGGCCGTGGGGGCGGCTTGGAAATACTGGGACCGGATCACCGCCATAGTCGGCGGGGTCGCGGACGCCATCGGAACCGCGCTGCGCCCCGTGATCGAACAGGTGGGGGTCTGGCTGGAGCCGGCCGAGCCGATCATTCGGCGGTTCGGCGAGGCGTGGAAGTTCGTCGATGACAAGATCCGGGCGGTGGCGAACTTCGTCCGCAGCTTGGGCAAGGGACTGTTCACGCGGGAAATCCTGACCGAAGGCGAGCAGGCGGAACTGCGCCAGCGTGCGGCGCAGATCGTAACCGACATCATCGCGAAGATCGGCGAGTTGCCCGGCAAGCTGCTGGCAGTGGGGCGGGACGCGATCCAGAGCCTCTGGACTGGAATGAAGGAGATCGCGAGCGAGGTTCTGTCCTGGGCTGGCAATTGGGCAACCGAGATCGGCAATGCAATCGCCGCGCCGCTCAGGAAGCTCGAAGCGGCCCGACGCGCCAGGGTCGAGTACATGTGGGGCACAGGCGATGCGCCTGCGGCTGGGGCTGCGCCAGAGATTGACGGTGCCCGCGCCAAGGGCGGGCCGGTCAGCCGCGGATCGACCTATCTCGTGGGCGAGGAAGGACCCGAGCCCTTCACGGCTTCGCGGTCGGGCTACATCCATCCCATCGGCATGGGGGCGGCTGCGGCCGGTCCCGTGACCATCTCGCCGACGATCAACATCAGCGGCGTTTCGGACCCGCGAGCCGTGGCCGACCTTGTGATGCAGCGGCTGAAATCGGAAACCGGCATGGCCATGCGCGCCGCCTATGCCGACATCGGGCTGGGGTGATGCGATGCTGATGCTGATCGGGCCGGTGCGCCTTGAGGTCGCGCCCTTCAATGCCACCGAATACACGCACACGCACGGCGCGTCGCATGTCGAGAAGCCGATCATGGGCGTGCGCCCGCCCTTGGAATGGACGGGCGACACCAGCGAAAGCTGGCTGCTCCGCGCCAACCTCTTCCCCGAGACCTTCGGGGGCGAGAGCGCGCTCACCGTGCTCGCCTTCATGCGCAAATCCGGCGTCCCGCAATACATGCTGCGGGGCGACGGGACGCTAATGGGCTGGGTGGTCATCGACAGCGTGACCGAACGGTCTTCCTTCCTCGACGGCAGCGGGGTCGGGCGGATGATCGAGGTGGACATCGCCATGCGACGCAGCCAGGCGCCCACCCCCGCCGGGTATTTCCAAGCCCTGCGCGGGCTGTTCGGGGATCTGTTCTGATGGCCGACAACCACATCGAGCGCATCGTGGTGCGCGGCGATTACCTGTCCGTGCCGCTGCTGATCTGGCGGCGGTTCCATCGGCCCATGCCGGGGTTGGCCGAGCGGGTGTTCGACATGAACCCCGGCCTGGCCGGACACGGGCCCTATCTGCCGATCGGCACGGCGGTGGACATTCCGATCCCGGTCGAGCCTGCCGCGGCGGAACCGCGGCTGCAGGTGACGCTATGGTGAGGGGAATGCAGCATGGCGAAGCGCGCCGTTTTCACGGTGACGGTGGACGGCGGGGACGTGACGGCCAACCTGTCGCCCTACCTGCTCGACCTGACGGTCACGCTGAACGATGGGGACGAGGGCGACACGGCCTCACTGTCCCTGGACGACAGCGGTGGGCAGATCGCCATGCCACGCGTCGGCAAGCCCATCGCCATTGCGCTTGGATGGTCCGGCGTCGGTCAGCGGGTGGTTTTCACGGGCACTGTGGACGAAACGCGGTCGGCCGGCGACCGCAGCGGCGGGCGTCTGTTGCGCGTATCGGCCAAGGGGTTCGACGCAGGCGGCAAGGCCAAGGAGGCGCAGCGGCGGCACTGGGACGATGCGACCGTGCGCCAGATCCTGGCGGATGCTGGAGCCGCGGCGGGCATCACCGATGTGCGGATCGATCCGGGGCTGGCCGGCATCCGCATCGCCTATTGGGCCATGTCGGACGAGAGCTTCCTGCACATGGGTCGCAGGCTGGCCCGGCGGATCGGCGGCAACTTCCGGGTGCAGGGCCAGCAGGCGGTCATGGCGCGGCGCAGCGCCCGTTACGGGCATGTCGTGACCGCACGGCATGGTGAGAACCTGCACGGCTGGGACATTGCCCCGATCCTGTCGCGCCAGATTTACGGCAAGGTGCGGGCGCGGTTCTACGACCGTGTGGCGGGCAAGTGGGATCAGGTCGAGGTCGAGACAGGCTTGAGCGGCAAGGCCGTCCTGACCCTCTCTCCGCCGGCCGATAGCCGCGAGGACGCACAGCGGCAAGCCGAGGCGCAGGCAGAGGCGTCCAAACGCGCAGCGGGCGGGGGCAGCGTGACGGTCGAGGGCGATCCTGACGCGGTGCCGGACTGCATCTGCGCCTTGGCGGGCGCGCGGCCGGGCATCGACGGGCCGTATCGGGTGACGGGCGTGACCCACAGCCTGTCCAAGGGCGCGGGCTTCGTGACGACGATGGAGCTGGGGCATCCCGATGCCCGGCAACCTGACAATTCCTGATATATGGAGGGGCACATGCCCATTTCCGATCTTGACGCAGCCTTCGGCACGATGCGCGCCTATTTCGAGGATATCGAGACGCGCCTGGCGGCCGTTGAAGGCCGCCCTGCGCCCGAGCCCCAACCGGAACCCGAGCCTGAGCCGGAACCCGAGCCGGAGCCGCCTGCGCCGGAAGAACCGCCGGTCGCGCCGGACCTGAACCGCCCGGCCATCGGCTTTGCAATCCCCGACGGCGAAATGCTGACCAACACCGCGTCCAAGCTGGATCGCATTGTCGCATCCGGCGCGCGGATGATCCGGCTGGACATTCGCTGGTCCCGCGTTCAGCGCACGGCGGACGGCGGTTTCGACTGGTCCTATTATGACGGCCTGATCAGCGCGATCCGGGCGCGTGACATCCATGTGCTGGGCATCCTGGGCGGAGCGCCCGCATGGCGCAACAGCGCGGCCATGACGGACACCGGCGACGTGGCCCGCTTCGCGCGGTACTGTGCGGCAGCGGCGGCCCATTTCACGGACCGGATCGAGCACTGGCAAATCTGGAACGAACCCAACCTCGACCAGATGATGGCGGAACGGTACGCACCCCTGATCAAGGCGGCCTATCCCGCGATCAAGGCTGCCAATCCGGCGGCGTTCGTCGTGGGCGCGGGGCTGTCGGCAGTGCCCTCGACCGAAGGGATGAAGATCAGCGTGCGCGACTGGCTGACCCGATGCTACCAGTTGGGGGTGCGCGGGTATTACGACGCGCTGGCGATCCATCCCTACACCTATCGCTGGGACTTGCTGGAGCCGGTGGACTGGACCGGATGGGGGCAGATGGTCCGCGTCATGCGGCCGCTGATGGTGGCGAATGGCGACGGCGACAAGCGCATCTGGATCACCGAGTTCGGTTATCCGACGGCGGGCGGGACCAAGCTGGACGAAGCCGGGCAAAACCTCGCGGCCGGGCAGCTTGCGACCGAGATGCCCAAGTACCCGTGGCTGGGGCCTTGCTTCTGGTACGGACTGGATGACCGTCCGATCGCCGTGACCGCCACGACGGACCCGTATGTTCTCAGGGAGGCGCGGTTCGGGCTCTATCGGCCGGACGGGGGAGGCAAGCCTGCGCTGTCGACCCTGCGCGCCAGCATTGCGGCAGTTGCGGCGCTGCGCTGATCCGGGCGCGGCGGGCAACACCGGTTTGGAGGCGCAAGCGATGGCACTGATCGAATGGGGGTCACATGGAGACGTGGGTCCAGAGCATCGGAGTGGCGCCCATCGCCACCGCATTCTTCGTGCTGTGCGGCGTCATCGTGCTGATGGCGCGGCACATCGTGCGCCAGCAGGATGCGCGGATCGAGGATCAGAAAACCTGCCTGAAAGAGGTCCGGGAACTGACTGTGGCGACGAACGCGGCCCTGTCCAGCGCCAGCCAGGGCATGACGGCAGCGGCAGCGGGCATGAACGGCGCGCGCGAGGCGATGCAGGTCGCGACTGCCGTGATGGAAAGGTCGGGTCGATGATGCGCCTCATTCGAACGCTCATGGGCAAGTCCCATCGCGAAGCCGCAGCCGCCGAGGAACTGGAGCAGCACCGGGCCGAACACGCGGTCGCGATGGAGGCGGTCGCCATGAAGGTGGCCGCGATGGAAATCGGCGCCGAGCGCATGGTGCGGGAGTGCCGCAAAACCGAAGAGGCCGCGGCGGAATTGCTGGCCCGGCTGCGAGAGGATTTCCCAAAATGATCTGGATCAACGCCATTTTGTCCACGCTGCTTGTGTTCGGGCTGATTGCCGCCGCGCTGGGCTACCGCCATTCCGTGATCCGCCGCGAATATTCGCCGGAGTGGTATTTTTCGTTGTCCAAGATCCTGATCGCGGTCGCGTTCGGGATGCGCCTGCTGTTCTGGGACGCGTTCTGGGGGCCGCTGCGGCTGTCCGATCCTGCCGCTGCGCTGGCGCTGTCCGACGCCGTGGGCGGGGTCAGCGGCAACGTCCTGTCCAGCATCGTCGGGCTGGCAGGGGTCTATGCGAGTCTGAAAGCCCGGCAACTGCTGCTGCGCGAGGAGGAGCAGAAGCACTGGCCGTGGATCATCGCCTGGGCCCATCCGCGCTTTCTCGGCTTCCCGCGCCGGCGCTGACCTGACTCCGCCGCCACACTGAAACCCCGCCCCGTCGCATCCCGCGCCGGGGCTTTCTCATTTGCGAGGATCGCCATGGAGCGGATCATCATCCACTGGAGCGCCGGGACGCACACCGTCAGCGCGCTCGACAGGCAGCACTATCACTACATCATCGACGATGACGGCGATGTCCACGCCGGGGACCACCCGGTTTCGGCCAACCGCGGTCCGCTGGTCAGCGGCCGCTATGCCGCGCACACCCTCAACTGCAACACCGGCAGCATCGGAGTCGCGCTGGCGGCCATGGCGGGGGCCGTGGAGCGGCCGTTCAGCGCCGGGCGGTATCCGATCACCCCCGCGCAGGTGGACGCGCTGGTGGCACTGTGTGCGGACCTGTGCCGCACCTATGACATTCCCGTCTCGCGGCGCACGGTCCTGACTCATGCCGAGGTACAGCCGACGCTGGGCATCACCCAGCGCGGCAAATGGGACATCACGTGGCTGCCCGGCATGGCCGGGCCCGGTGCGCCCGTGGCGGTCGGCGACATGATCCGCGCCCGCATCCTGGCCGAATTGGCGCCCGTCTCGCCGGTGCCGAACGTGGCCGAACCTCTCACCCTCGAATCCCTCGCGGCACAGGTAGACGCACTCGCCGCGGATGTTGCCCTCCTGAAAGGAGCATGACCATGCAAGACAACCTGATGACGATCCTGACCTTCGCGGCAGGCCTCCTGTCGATCGTGATCGTCACCTACGGCCAGATCATCGCGGCGCGGGTCCAGCGCTGGTCGGATGCCAAGCTGCAGGAGAACGGCCTGACGCAATCCGCCAAGTGGCAGGCCGACCTGAAGGCGGGTCTGCTGACCGGGGCCAAGGCCGCGCTGCTGGAGGGCAAGAGCATCCCCGAGGCGATCCGGGCCGCAATCACGCACACGCTGGCCTCGAACGCCGAGGCGGCCGCGGGGCTGCGGCCGGCGCAGGATGTGCTGGACCGGCTGGCCAAGGCGGCCGTGACGGACGCGGCCACGCAGATGGCGGCGGCGGCCGCGAACGCGGTCACGGCCGGGCCTGCGGCGGGTCCCGCGCTGGATGCCCTGACCGGCACCCTGCAGCAGGCGCTGAACGGGCGGATGCCGCGATGACCCCGCTAGTGATCCTGCTGGCGTGGTGGGCGGCCTGGCTGCGCGCGGGGTCAGCCTGGGGGCTGTGGTATCCGGTATGACCGTCTATCGGATCGGAACGGCCACGGTCTATCAGACGGACGGCCACACGCGCACGGTCCTGGGCGATGGCCGCGAGGTCTGGGCCGCTCACGCCGCGCAACCGGGGCAGGAGGCGACGGCTGATCAATACGGGCTGACGGCCGAGGCGATGAACCGCCACCACGATCTGGCGCATACGATCCTCGCAGCCGTGCTGGGCTTGCGCGCCTCGCCCACGCTGGCGGCGGTGGCGCGCGGTGACCGCTGGTCGGAGTGGTGGCGCGAGGAGCAGGCGGTGTTGGCGCTGCAGGGCTATGCCGCGGCGGCGGGCGTGGATCTGGAACAGGTCGCGGCCCGACTATCCCGTCCGCCCGAATAACGGCACCGGCACGATCCGGTGCCGGCCAAATCAGGAAGCACACGCGCGCCGCCGGTTCCTGCCGGGCGGCGCGCTTTGTTTTAGGAGACCTCTGCCGTGGCTCTGGACCCGAACAAACTGCGCGCTGCCGGGCTGCCGCAGGACATCGTCAACCTTCTCCTCTCGCTGCAGCGGCAGGTGACCGATGCCGGCCGCCTGGTGCGGCCCTATGTGGACAACGCGGTCGTCGTCGCGACCCGCAACGCGAACGCGGCTGCTGCGGCGGCCGATCAGTATCGCCGGGTTGCCGTGCAGGCATGGGACGGGGCGGTTCGCGCCAGCGAGCAGGCGGAGGCTGCGGCTGATCGAGCGCAGCGTATTCCAGAGCAATCGGTTCTGGATGTCGTGGAAGCGATTGGCATCCGCAAGAACAACTTCGATGCCACGCGCGCCCCGCTGCCCACCGACGACGCAACGCAGGGCTATGCGCCCGGCTCGCGCTGGCTGTGGCAGGAACAGGGGCAGGAGTGGGCGCTGTCAGATGCGACACCCGACGCGGCGCGTTGGCTGCTCAAGAGCGAGGTCACGCCACAAGTGTTCGGAGCGGCGGGCACGGGTGCCGTGGACGATACCGCCCCTCTGCGGACCACCCTGCAACGGGCAGTGACGCCGCGCCGGGCCAATCTGGGGCCTGGCACCTATCGCGTCCATCGGGCCGATCCGACCGGCGGCAGCGGGACGACCCCGCAGGATTGGGCGCTGAACCCGGATCAGCCGGAATGGATCGTCGGCAACGGCATCGATACGGTGCTGCGCTCGCAGGTGCCGAACAACAACGTCATCGCGCGGGTTGGCCTGTTGCCCATCGGGGACCGCGAACCCGACATCATCGGCGGCGGTATTGAGGGTGTGACCTTCGACGGCGCGTTCAACGCGGCAGACCCTGCGGCGCGGGTGGGCTGGAGCGATACCGGCACCATGACCCTGTGGGCATCGGGGGTGCAGGACTGGACGCTTCGCAACGTCAAGTCGATCAACAGCAGCGACTATGGCATCGGCCTGCAAAACGGCAGGCATCGCCGGATGCGCATCCGCGACGTGGTGATCGACAACACCATGAACGACGCCATCGACCTGAAGAACAACTATGGTCGCGGTCGCGACAACAGCATGATGGGCGTCTGGGCCAGCCGGTTCGGGCAGGCCAACGATCTGCAATTCCCGTTCGCCGGGATCGACCTGATGGCTCCGCGCTGGATCATGTCGCACATCTGGGCAACCGAGTGGGGGCAGGCCGGGGACTGTCAGGCGGGCATCCGCTTCAAGCAGGGCGAAGCGGGCGAAAGCCGAGATATGGGAGCCTACAAGGCCATCCTCTACGGTTTCCACGTCGAGACGCTTGCGGGTGGCTATCTCAACACCGTGGGCGTGGACTCGCGCCACCGCCGCAACATCGTAGCGCTGGGGACCATCGAAGGCACCTATCATGCAGGGGTGGACTTCTTGCAGGAACGCGGCTTGGCCCTCGGCCTCGATATCCAAGGTCGCGACAAGACGGCAGGTGCGGGCATCTGGGCCAAACCCAGCAGCGAGGCGACACAGGGCGATTACCTGCTGTCTGCAGCCTCGCGCGTCTGGGGCTATGCCGCTGGCCTGCGTCTGGATCGCAATGGTGGCATCCACATCGGACATCACCTGAAAGGCAACAGCCGGGCCGTCACAGCGGCGGGCGACGACAACGTGGTACTGGCATGGTCAGAGGATAACGGCACCCTCGCGACGGTCACCGACACGAGACAGCGCAACTGGATCGGTCTGTGGGAAGCCGGGAAACTGAACGTCTATCGGCAGGGCAAGGTCCGGTATTCCTTCGGGGACGTGATCGAAAGCACAGCCGACCTGTCCACGCTGATCGGGCGCATGCAGACTACGGGCGGCGGCGGGTGGCTGGAAACCACTGCCCCGAGTGCCAGCACGGGCTACTGGACGTACAACACAAACGGCGCGTTCGCGTGGCAGCGGAACGGAGCCAACCTGCTGCGGATCGACGGCAATCAGGTGCAGGCGGAAATACCGCTGCGGATCAAGAAATACTCGGTCAACAGCCTGCCTGCTGCGGGCACGGTTGCAGACGGCGCCGTTATCTATTGCACTAACGGCGATGCCGGGCAGCCGTGCCTCGCAGTCTATGACGGCACCAACTGGCGGCGCGTGCCGCTCGGTGCTGCGGTATCGGCGACAAGCTGAACCATGATGGCCGCTCAGGCGGCCATCACCTTGTCGCGGGCTGGCCGACGCTTGCCGGTCAAGGTGTGTGCGATCGAAAGGGCCGAATACACGCCCTTCGCGTTCACTGTGACCTTCATCAGTTCGGGATCATGGGCGCATTTGATCGTGCGCTCCACGTCGATGATCTGATCCAGCGCGGTCTTGCTTGCCGCATCTCGCAGGAAGGCGCCGATGGCGGCTGTCTGATCGGCAATGAAGCCGAACTGTGCGGGCGCCACGGATTGCGAGGTGGGGGCTTGGCTAGTCTTGAACGACTCGGTTGGAAGGTCGGGTCCGCGCTTGAGAACCTCGGCCGACCAGAGCTGCTTCATGAAAGGGATCTTCACGAGCTCGGGGGCGGTGCGGCGCATGACTTCGTAAATCAGCACCTCAGAGACACGCGCGTGCCGCCCGAGGCGGAAGAACAGCTTGGCGGCCCGGCGCGACAGCAGGGGCGCCAGCTTGATGCGACCAGGAACGTTCTGCATCAGCGGGCCGCTCGAATAGCCGAGACGATTGTTGACGTAGAATTTCTCGGGCAGAACCGAAATGTGGCTGGGATCGGTCTCGACCCAATTGTTGGTCCACTCATGCTGATAGGAGGCATATGACCCCCGGAGGATCTTCAGCGGGTCGAAGGGTTGATGATAGTTCCGCCATGCGAGTTTGGCGCCCTCGATGCTCAGAGGAGGATTCTTCACGAACTGCTTGGCGTGACTGCCGCGGTAAAGCTCGCCGCCAAAGCCGGTGAATTCGAGCTTTGTCCCTTGGATGTCGAAAGATCGTCCGTCCCAAGGGCAGATGATACCGTCAAATCGTCCATTCTGGGCAACAAGCATGTCCCAAGTGCGGACATAGTCAGGCTTGGCGGCCTGCCCAGGCGCGGAAACCCGATGCTCGATGCCCATCTGGCTGGCGATATATGCTGCCGTTTCGACGTCTGGGTTGTCCGAGTGGCCGTTCGTGAAGACCTCGATCTCGTTGCGCTTGCGCACCGCGCAGGTCAGGGCGAGGACGAGCCGGCTGTCTTTGCCACCTGTGAGGGCCACTCGGGCCTGGGGGAAATACGAGAGACAGGACCGTGTGTTCTCGACCAGCTCGTGCGTGATCTCGTCCCACTCGGCGGCGGTCAGGTCAGCGACCAGATCCGCGCCTCGATCCGGCCAGATCCTCGGGAGCGCGAGTTTTTCGGCGCGCTGTCCGTTGCGGGCACGGATCAGGCTCTCGGGGACGATCTGGTCAACGCCGCGGATCGGCGTGGCCGGACCGAAGATGTTCGCATGTCCGACCAGCCACGACAGGGCATTGGTGTCGATCCGCGCTGTTGGCAGACCGAGAGCGACAATCGACGGTTTGTTGCCGACGATGGTCAGGCCGTCAGAACTGGCGGTATACGCAGGGGTAACCCCGCTGAAATCCGAGAAGCCGAACAGGCCGTGCCGCCGGATATACCCGCCGATCGCATAGCTGCCGGTCATGCGCTCATAGACGTGCTCGATCGGCTCTTTCTCAAGGGCCTCGGCAACCGCCTGAATGGCCGCGTCACCGCGATGCCCGTCGAAGTCCAGGAGGGCACCGTTGATGACGATGCAGCCCGTCTTCACCATCACGAGGCGCTTCTTCGCGATCGGGTCGGGGGCTGCATAGGCAACGACAGCCCAGCGGCTGTCATTGGGCTTGTGAAATGAAAGTCTGCCGTCGATGAACGGTACCTCATCCACAATGCCGGCCTTGGTTCTGTCAAACGCGGCTACCACGGCATCGGGTTCACCGCTTATCATACTGAAGAAGATCAAGGGATTGCCTCTGTTACGTCTATGTCTGAGTGGGGAAGTTGTCGGTCGTCACGATCTCTGGCCTGAATGGTTTTATATGACTTGAACCAATCCGATCCTCGAGTGCCGAGAGAGCGCCCTCAATATCTGAAAATTGAATATCGCTCATGTCCCAGGGAGCATAGCTCCACCACTCAATTCTCAGCAATCGTTCGATTGTCTCTTGATTGAAGCGGTATCGAATAATTCTCGCTGGATTTCCTCCTACAATCGCGTATGAGGGAACATCCTTTGTCACAACTGCTCTGCTTGCAATTACAGCGCCCGTGCCAATTGTAGTTCCCGGTAGAATTAATGCACCGTTTCCAATCCATACGTCGTGGCCGATTATGGTTTGCTTGGTGCGGGTTGACTGTTTTATCTGTGGAACAACTTTATGATTTTTATATTTATCGCTGTCAGTGAAGCTGTTGCCCACACGAAATCTAAAGTCGTTCCTGAACTGAAATGGGTGTGTGCTTAGCCAGTCAAGCGGATGGGCGCCGGGGCCAATCATCACCTCTCGGGCGATAGAGCAGTATCGGCCAATCTCGGCGTCCTGAACCCGACCTGTGACGAAGTATGAAAAAGCACCTATGGAGACATTGTTGATCAGCTGAGTCTGCATCACCCGGACTGGAGGTTCAAAAGACAGATGCCGTGGAATGGTGTTTTTCTCTGTATAACCATGATCAAATCCATGGTCCCGCAGCCATGCGAGTTGCTCCTTGGTCGCTCTCTGATCGCCCACTCGTCGCCCCTCAGTTGAGTTGACGACCGCATAGCACAGGGGCGCTACCGGTCAACGGCAACGCCCCTCCTTTCCTGCCCCCGGCCGGCCAGACCTGACCTCACTTCGGAAACACATGCGCCGCCGGTTGTCGTGATCGGCGGCGCTCGCGTGTGGCGAGCGCCACAGCAGCGCGATCGAGGATCTTCCATGACCATCTTCACCCATCACGTCGGCTCTGCCGATCCGCTGATCTTCAAGCCGCTCCAGCCGGACGGCACCATGCCCGACCTGTCGGATGCGCGGATGGAGTTGCGCGTCCGGGTGGGAGGCCGCTGGACCAGCTTTCCCGGTGTCCCGGCCGAGGACGGCTTTGCCGTCGATCTGAACGACCTGCCGCCGCATCGCTTCGTCTATCCCGCGCGCATCCGGTATTACTGGGGCGAGAGGTGGACCCATGGCGGCGATGTGAAACTGCACATCATGGGAGAAACCTGATGCCCGACATCGTCAAGAGTGTGGTTGGCTTTCGCGGCTTTCCGGGGCGCGATGGCGTCGTGACGCCGGAACTGGCCGATCTGCACGCGCAGACAGTGGCGGAGGCAGAGCGCGCGCAAGCCGCAGCGGCAATCGCAGCCGCTGAAGCCATTGCTGCCGCGCAGCCTGGAATAGAGGAAGCAGTCCAAAGCGCCGCCGCTGCCGCCGCGTCAGCCGCAGCGATGCAGGCTGTCGGGGCCGCACAGCCGCAGATCGAGGCCGCGACGCAGCAGGCGGCCACCACGGCGGCGCAGGACGCGGCGGCGGCGGTTGAGGCGTCCATCGGCACGGCACGGCAGGACGCCATCACAGCCGCCACGACCGCGACGCAGGCAGCCAGCACGGCGGCGCAGGATGCGGCGGCGGCGGTTGCCCCGGCGGCGGCCGATGCGATCCGCGCACAGGTGGCGGCGGATGCGGATCGGGCGGAAACGGCGGCGTCCCGCTACGAGGAAGTGCCCGTCCCGGCCATCGGCCAGCTTGTCGATGCCACCGGAGTGCCATTCCTGTGCGCTGACCTCGCAGGCGGGCTTCACCTGCCGGGCTTGCGCGGCAAGTCCGTGCAGGATCACTTGCGCGATCAAGGTCAGCGCGTGACCGCTGCAACCACGGCTGCGGAAGCAGGCGCGCGGGCCGCTGAAGCCATCGGGGACGTTGCCGCCCCTGCCCTTCGTCGCTCCACCGACGCGCAGCATCGGGTGCATGATGTCGTGGACATGATGGGCGGGCTGCACCTGCCGGGGCTTGGCGGGAGGTCCGTGCAGGAGCATGTGCGCGCCCTGCATGAGAAACTGGTGCAACAGGCACGCCAGATCGCCTATGCGACCGTGGTGGACGCGGTGCGCGACCTCGGCTGCGACCCAAACGGGCGCAATAACTGCGATGCCATCGTCAACGCGGCCATGGTCAAGCTGTCAGCCGCGACCACCGGACCCGCGACCATCTATTTCCCGCGCGGCACCTATCGGCTGGCGAATGAGGTCAAGCCAGAGCGGGGCGTCAGCATGGTTGGGGAGAGCCGGGATGCCGTTACCTTCCTGCCGGTCGCGCGAAAGGCGGCATTCCAGCGCATCGGGGAGGTCTATCTGGAACGCGCCATGTTCGTGAATTTCACGGTGGACGGCGCGAACCAGCCGCTCGGCGGGGGCTACAGCGTCGGCGTGAAGGGGATGTTCTTCCAGGGCTTTCGCCTCTGCGTGTTCCATCATCTGCGGATCGTCAACACGGGGGCGACGGGCCTCGGGATTGACTTCGCGGATGCTTCGCTCATTACCGAAAACATTGTGGACAACTGCGGGCGCTTGGCCGTGTTCGGGGAATATGGGGCATCCGGCATCGGGATCGGCACCGGGCGGTTGCAGGACGAGCCGCTGATCGTCGCGAACAACATGTGCCGGGACAACACCAATTACGGCATCTTCGTGGAGCGGCAGGGCGCAGCCGATGTGCTGCATGACGCCCGCCACACCATCATTGCCGACAACATCAGCGCCCGGAACGGCTACGGGATCGGAGAGGCGGGGGCGGACGGCACGCTAATTGTTGGCAACCAGATCACCGACAACACCGCCGCCGGCGTCACGATGCACCGGGGCACGGTCGCGGCGTCCCATGCGGGGTTGATGACCCAGATCAGCGGGAACCATATCGCGCGTAACGGCGGGCGTGGCGTGGAGTTCAACGTGGTGTCTGGGTCCACGGGGCCGCGCGGCTATGCCAGCGACGGCAACCGCATTGAGGGCAACGGTGGGGCGGGGCATTTCTTCGCCAATGCAAACGCCGGGGCAACCGATGACCTGGCGATCCGAGGCGACGAGATCATTGGCAACGGCGGTCCTGGAATCCATTGGGCGGCGGGCAGCCTGACCAACGCCGACATCCTCGCCCCGCGCCTGATCCGCAACACCGGTCCAGCCATCCGGATCGATGCGGCCCTGACAGGCGGGCGCATCTGGGGCGCGACCATGCGCGACCTGCGCGGCGGCACGGCCACCCAGACAGCCGGCATCATCGGCAACGGCGCGCTGACCGACTTCGACATTGCCGAGTGCCAGTATGTCGGCCCGGCGTCTCCCCTCAACCTGACCGGGCCGCAGACGCGCGTGACCCTCGGTCGCAACCCAGGACTCTGACATGGCCCTCCAACTGCGCACTCTCGCGACCTTCGCCGCGCCCAGCGACATTCCGGCGCGCGCCCCCATGCCGGACGATGCGGCGGGCTATGTCGATTTCACGGCCAACCTGCACATGACGGCGGCGGCTGCCGAAGTCTCGAATGCCTCAGCGCTGGTGTTTTCGCGCGACAACACGCCCCGGTCCGGCCTCTACTACGGGCGCGAGGGACTGGCGGCTGGCGCACATACTACGTGGGACCGGATAGAATACGATGCTGCGGGAAACCCGCTGGGCCTGCTGGTCGAGCAGACCTGGACGCAGATCGTCACGGATGCGATGCGCACCAATCTCGCACTCGGAACGGCAGTCGGGGCAGCGGTCGCAGCCAGCGGCATGGCGGAACAGCCTTGGGCGCAGTGGTATGCGGTCACGCCATCCGGCGCTGGCGAGGCCAGCCTGACGCTGACCACCGCCAGCGTGACGGCCAATCACTACGTCTATATACACTTCGATGTGCGGGGTGAGGGCGTGGTGCAGGTCGGGCTGAACGACGCCGGGATTACGGGGTTTGCCAATTTCGACCTGACCGCTGGCGAGGTCTATCGCAGCGATACATCGACGGGGGCCAGCATGATCCGCCGCCCCGGTGGCGGGTGGACGGTCATGGTGCGCCTGCGCTGGGGGGGCGCAGCGGGTGTGAGCCATCCCTATGTCGCCTCCGTCGCCAGCCTGACCACGGGACTGCGCGGTGCGTCGGGACGGGCGTTCGACTTACGCGCGCCGCGTGTAGCGGCCAACGCCTCGGGCGGCTTGCCGGAGAGGTCGGCTTTCGAATTGTTCAAGCGCGAGTCGGACCTGATCTTTCCCGTGGCAGGGCTGATGGACCTGGCGGGCGACTTCACCTGCGCCTTCCGGGCGCGCAGCGGGTTCTTCAACGACCGCAGTGGGGCGAGCCTGTTCCTGCTGCGCAACGGGACGACCAGCGGGACCGAAATCCGGTTCAATGCCACTAATACCCTGATCGCGCGGCAGACCAGTGGCAACCTGATCGTGGCCGAGAACCCGTCGATCCGCTGGACGCCGGAGACGATCTATCGCGTCGGCGTGTCGCGCAGGGGCAGCCAGATCGCGGTCATGGTCAACGACCTGCACATAGGCTTCGACACGGGTGCGGCGGTCGCGGACGCCACGCCGGAGCTGTTCGGATCGTGGGACACATCCGGCAGTAATAGCTGGTCCGGGCATCTCCAGAAGTGTATCTGGTGGTCACAGGGGCGCGCACCTGCCGATCTCGCAGCGCTGGTGGACCGCTGGCTGTGATCCGCCTGCTCCGCGCCCTGTTTGCCAGCCCCGATGCCGAGCGCGACCCGGCGGCATGGGCGACGCGCATGGCAGCGCATGTCGGCGTGGGCGCGGTGCTATGACTGCTGGTCTGACCAGTCGAGCCGCTGGAGATGTTCATCCTGTGGCCGACATCTGGCAGCGCGTTGTTTGAAAACACATTGGCAGCCCTCAAAAGGGGCTGCTCTGTCGACTCGCGTCGCGAAAGAAAACCGTGCATAATTTCACTGGCGCCTTCCTGGCGCAGGAGAGTCGAAGGCATGAAGCGCTCAGCCAAGACATCCGGCTCGTCTGCCGACGCCTATGAGCGGCGGTATGAACGTCTGCTGCGATATCTGATGAAGAGACGCCGTCGCACGTTGAAAGAGTCGAGCGAGGTGGACCTTGAAGTCAGAGACGCAAGAAGAAGCATCAGCCAAGGTGCGCGAAGGACAGACCACAGATTCCGTCTTTGATTTTCTCTATCACGATGGTCGCCGGGTTGCGTCCTTCCTTGCACAGTTCGATCCTTCAGGAAGCGTGACACAGATTTCTCAAGGCACAGCTGCAGAGCGCGTGAAAGCGGATATCCAGAAGCTGGAGGGGACGGCCAGCATACCTGCTGTAGCGAAAGGTGTTATGACCAGCACCGACGAGGTTCGGAACCGGCGGCAGGATGAAATCATGCGCGTGTATGATCCCATGTGGGCCAACGCGCGCGAGCTGCTTGACCTTCTTGACAAGCGCGGAATGATCCAACGGGATCTTGCGAATGCCAGGCTTGGCCAGATCGTTTTGGCGTCTGGATCGCTAGACATCTATGACTTGAAGATCATGTCAGGAATATGGAGTCTCAATTCGATAAAGAAATCGATTGCGGCTGGCCAAAGTCAGTGGCCGAAGCTCAGCAAGGCGGTGCAAAGCACCCCTGCCGGGAAAAGGTTGAAGGCCGAGTTTGATCAGGCCCAAAAGGCAGCGAAAGATGGGATGGAGCTCTTCATAGAGATGGCGCCCAGTCTCCCGCACTCAGCACATGCTGTGGTCCAAACTATCAACGAAGAGAAACTTTGGTGTAATATCGACCCATCCGGACTTTCCATGTCACCATCCGATATCTTGTTGAAACATGGAATCGCTGTGCCCGGCGAGTGGGTGATCTTAGGTATACTTGATGCTGTGCCAGAACCTGTTGAAATGAGGAACAGGCCACAGACACCTGACGGACAGGAGATGGTAGTTAAAGTATTCGAGACGCTTGCCCCAATAATCAGAACCTTCTTCGGAAGGCCTGAAACAGCGTATGGGATAACACCTCTGTTAATTTTTCGGGAAACCTCGGCACCTACCTAACACAGGGGCCGCCCCAGAGATGCCGTATTGAACCACTGCGCCCCCGCCCGGTCTACCGGTGCGGGGGCGTTTTTTGCGTTTCAGGGGGCGGATCATGCTCGGAATTATTCCGGCGCTATTCCTTGGCAGGCGGCGTCAGGTTCGACACGCTGTCGATCAGCACCGTGATCTGCGTCCCATCAAGGCGAATCGCACCCGTCACATCGGCCGCGCAGCCGTCATCGGGCTCGCCATAGCCCTTCACTTCGCAAGCCTCGACCGCTTCCAGCGTGGGCCGGTCAACCGCCATCTCGGCGCGCAGCGAAGGCCCATGCTGCGGCTGGAAATAAATGCCCAAGCTCTTCATGAGGCCGATCCGGCCCGACGAGGAGAAGTCCTTCCCGTCGATGGTGCGCACGAGTTCGACCAGATCGGGCTTGTCCTGGGCGGCAGCTGCGCCGGGCAGGAGCGCTATGGCGATCAGTGCGGCAGAAAGGGCGTTCATGGCTATCCTCTTTGTCCAATGTCCTAAAGGTGCGATGCACGCCCGGGCCGTTCAAGCGGCTCGGATGCGGATGAAAATGCGGGGGGTATCCGGCTGCAACGGTCCTCCGCTACCATTTAAACCCCTTGATTTGAAATCCAGATTTATGGACCCTCCG
>CALLYR010000607.1 GCA_937859005.1 uncultured Paracoccus sp.
CCGCGCTGTGCCCCAGCCGGGGTCGGAACAGCCGCCGGGGCTGCGCCCGAGAGGGCCGCCCCGGCTGCACAGGCGATCAGAAAGCGGGGATCACCGCGCCCTGATACTTGTCTTCCATGAACTTCCTGATCTCGGGCGAGTGATAGGTCTCGATCAGGGTGGGCAGCCATGCGGCGTTCTCGTCGCCCTTGCGGACCGCGATCACGTTGGCATAGGGACCATCGGCCTTTTCCATCGCGATGGCGTCGTTTTTCGGGTTCATCCCCGCGGCCAGCGCGAAGTTGGTGTTGATGACCGCCGCGTCCGCATCCTCCAGCGCGCGGGGCAGTTGCGCCGCGTCCAGTTCCTTGAAGCTGATCTTCTTCGGATTCCCGGTCACGTCCAGCGGCGAGGGCGTCAGCCCCGCATCCGGCTTGACCGTGATGACGCCTTGGTCCTGCAGCAGCAGCAGCGCCCGCCCGCCGTTGGTCGGATCGTTGGGGATCGCGACGGAACCGCCCTCGGGCAGGTCGGCCAGCGATTTCAGCTTGGCGGAATAGACGCCCATCGGCGTGGTCAGGGTTTTCGCCACCGACACGATGTCGAAGCCGCGGTCCTTGACCTGATTGTCCAGATAGGGCTGGTGCTGGAAGCTGTTGGCGTCCAGATCGCCGTCGGCCAGCGCCTGATTGGGCACGACGTAATCGGAAAACTCGATCACGTCGATGGTCAGGCCCTTGGCCTCGGCGAGCTTGGCGACCTCCTCCATGATCTCGGCGTGTTCGCCCGGCGTCACGCCGACCTTGATTTCCGCCGCCATCGCGGCCGTTGCCGCCAGGCTCAGCGCGGCGGCAAGGGTGAATTTGCGCAACATCTTCATCTCCTCGGTTGAAGCTCAGCGGCCGCGGACGGACCGCTTGTCCAGGCGGCGGGCGATGCCCTCGCCGATCAGCTGCACGGCCTGCACCATGACGATCAGGATCACGACCACCGCGGCCATCACGTCCGGCATGAACCTCTGATAGCCATAGCGGATGCCCAGATCGCCCAGACCCTCGCCCCCGACCGCGCCCACCATGGCCGAATAGCCGATCAGGCTGACCGCGGCCAGCGTCAGGCCCAGCACCATGCCGGGCAGCGCCTCGGGCAGCAGCACCTTGCGCACGATCTGCATGGGCGTGGCCCCCATCGCGCGGGCGGCGTCGATCAGCCCGTGATCGACCTCGCGGATGGCGCTTTCGACGATGCGGGCGATGAAGGGCGCAGCGGCCAGCGTCAGCGGCACGATCGCCGCCGTGGTCCCGATCGAGGTGCCGGCAATGGCGCGCGTCAGCGGGATGATCGCCACCACCAGGATGATGAAGGGGATCGACCGCATCGCATTCACGACCAGCCCCAAGACCCCGTTGACGGCAGGCGCCGCGAACAGTTCCCCCCGGCGCGAGGTCGCGAGGAACGCCCCCAGCGGCAGGCCGATCAGCGTGCCGATCAGGCCCGAGGCCGCCACCATATACAGCGTCTGCCACGTCGCCGTGGCCAGCAGCGCGATCAGTTCAGGCGACATGGCCCAGCACCTCGGATGTCAGGCCGCGTTGGACCAGATAGGCCTGTGCCTCGGGCAAACGGCCGGTGTCGATGCCGACGACCAGACGCCCGAAGGGGCGGCCCGCGATTTCGTCCACCGAGCCGGCGAAAATGTTGGCGGAAATCCCGCAATCGGCAGCCAGCCCTGCCAGCACCGGATCGGTCGCATGGGGTCCTGCGAAGGTGATCGCCACCACCGCTTGCGAACCGGGGGTGGGACTGTCCTGCAGCCGGTCGCGGACGAAGGCGGGCAGTTCGACCCCGGTGATGCCGCGCAGCATGGCGCGGGTGGACATGATCTCGCCCGGCTTGAAGCCTTCGCCTTCCCAGCCGAGGCCCTGGTGGCCCATGGCCTCGACCTGAAGTTCGGTCTTGGTCTGGTTCATCTTGGCGGCGGCGTATTTGATG
>CALLYR010000608.1 GCA_937859005.1 uncultured Paracoccus sp.
GTGAAAGACCAGAGCTGTTCAGGAAGCGGCCTTATAATCACGCGGGATGTGACACTTAAGGCGACGCCCAGCGCGATATGGCCCGCATCGAAGGGTCTCGCCGCGATCTTGTCGATGCGTGCCTCGAGCCAGTCGGCGACGCTGTTCAGCTTGCGGCGATAGACGTCGATCTGGACTGCATAGCGCAGTTCCTCGGGGCGCATGCGGGTTTCGACCAGCCAAGGCAGCGCCACGTCCAGAAGCCCGTTGCCCACGGCTTCCATCGCCAGCGTTCCTCGGGGTCGGCGGGAAACAGTGTCGGGCCGGTCGCGCCAGTGGCGTCAGCCCATTCCATGATGACCCGGGAATCGAAGATCGGGGGTGCGCCCTCCCGCTCCAGCGTCGGGATCTTGCTGAGCGGATTGACCTGCATGAAACCCTCAAGCGGCACCAGCGGATCGACGGTGGTCCGAACGGTCCTGACCTGGTCCGCCAGGCCTTTCTCGTGAATGGCAACCATGGCCTTGCGCACGTAAGGCGAACGAGGGGACCAGTGGATCAACATGCTGAGGAACCTTATCGGTGGCATCAAGGAAGTTACCCAGCCGGTCGAACGTGGCCGGCAGGGTCTGTCATCCGGTTGGCGGCGCAGGCGGCTGCCTGAAGTCGGACCCTGTGCACCGGCTCTGCTTCAGATTCTGTCGCAGCGCGATGATGGCCGACAAGGTGTTTCGATACCGATGACATGGAGACGTTTTACGGATATTCCGGAACTGGGTCCTGTTTCGACCGGACATGTGCGAATGCCCCCTTGGACGCAAGGTTTTTTTCCAGCCGTCCGGATCGGTGATCGGGCGGGACAGTCATCCTCAGGAACCAGCCCAATCCGTTCCGCGACGCCGGGCTGAAGCAGATGCCGGATGATGCCGGCGTGGGCGAACTGCTGGCGGCACCACCGTTCCGGCGGCCCGGCTCCATGCCGCCCCCATGTCGGCGCTTGCCTTCGGCTATGGCACCGCCGCCCAGACGGATGACCTGGCGGGCCGACCCGCGCCTGCCGTCCCCCCCTGTCAGGGCCAGTCCTGCGAGTCCGGTGACCGGGCAGGATACCATGCCGAGCCGGGCCCATCCCGGCCCTGTCCTGCCTCTGACCGGGCTTGCGCAGGCAGGTTGCGCGGGGGATCGCCCGCAAGCCTGCCCCTGCCGAGGCCCGAAAACGCATGAGTGACACGCTGACCAGCCACTCCCCCGCGTCCGGCCGCCCGACGAAGGCCCGCCAGATTCAGCCCCGAAACCCGGATGCAGGGCCAGCCGCCGCCGCGCGCGCAGGGTCAGGACGGCCCCTGATCCCAGCCGCCCATCCCCCCCGCCTGCAGGATGAAGCCGCCCTCTGCAACCGCCAGAGGCAACTCCCCCGAAACGCAGTCAGGCGTCAGGCCGCCTGTCGAAATCCCGATCCCCGATTGCCGGCCGGATGGCCCGGCGCGGCATTGCGATGGCGAAGGTCCCGCGGTCCCTGGGACGGATGCGCGTGCCGCGGGTCCTGCGGCGTAAAGGCTGGCTCAGGTCAGGATCGGGACGGCATCCTGGCGGCCCTCCTGCGACAGCGCGCGCGGCCGCGGCCCGCCGGTTGCCCAGTCCAGCAGTTCGACCGTATGGACCACCGGCACATCCGTCCCGCTGCCGATCTGCATCATGCAGCCGATGTTTCCTGCACTGATGACCTGCGGTTCGGTGGCCTGCAGGGTGGCAACCTTGCGGTCGCGCAGTTCTGCCGAGATTTCGGGCTGCAGCAGGTTATAGGTGCCCGCCGATCCGCAGCACAGATGGCTGTTGCGCGGCTCGACCACGGTGAAGCCCGCCGCCTTCAGCAGATCCTTGGGCGCCGCGCGGACCTGCTGGCCGTGCTGCAGCGAACAGGCCGCGTGATAGGCGACGCGCAGCGGTTCGGCATGGACCGCATCCTGCAGGCCCAGATCGGCCATGATCTCGGTCACGTCGCGCGCCAGCGATGCCACCCGTGCCGCATCCTCGGCCATGGGGCTGTCCGTGAACATATGCCCGTAATCCTTGACCGTGGTCCCGCAGCCCGAAGTGTTGATGACCACGGCGTCCAGCCCCTCGCCCCCGATCTCGGCCATCAGGGCGCGGATGTTCGCGGCGGCCATGGCATGGCTTTCGTCCGCCCGCCCCATGTGGTGCGCCAGCGCCCCGCAGCAGCCGATGCCCTTCGGGATCACGACCTCGCAGCCATGGCGGCGCAGCAGGCGGATCGTCGCGTCGTTGATGTCGGTGTTCAGCGCCCGCTGCGCGCAGCCAATCAGCAGCGCCACCCGCTTGCGCCGGGGCCCTTGCGCGGCAAAGGCCTGCGGCGCATCGTTGCGGCTGACCGGGGGAATGGACTTGGGCGCCATGTCCAGCATCGCGCGCAGACGGGGGTCAGGGACCAGCCGCCGGAAGGGCCGCGCCAGTTGCGCTCCCCGCAGCGCCAGCCGGAAGCGCCCCGGATAGGGCAGGATGCGCACCAGCATCCAGCGCAGCGCGCGTTCATGCCAGGGACGGCGATAGTTGCGCTCGATGTATTCGCGCGCGTGATCGACCAGATGCATGTAATGCACCCCCGACGGGCAGGTCGTCATGCAGGACAGGCAGGACAGGCAGCGATCGATGTGCTTGACCGTCTTCGCATCCGGCACCCTGCTGTTTTCCAGCATGTCCTTCATCAGGTAGATGCGGCCCCGCGGACTGTCGAGTTCGTCGCCCAGCACCTGATAGGTCGGGCAGGTCGCGGTGCAGAACCCGCAATGGACGCAGGACCGCAGGATCTCGTTGGCGCGGCGCGTCGCCGGGTCGGCCAGCTGTTCGGGGGTGAAGGTCGTCTGCATCTCAAGCCTCCATCAGGCCGGGATTGAGGATTCCCGCCGGATCGAACCGGCGGCGCAGGGCGGCGGACAGGGCCTCGACCGGCGGGGCCTGCGGCGGGAAGGCAGGCCCT
>CALLYR010000609.1 GCA_937859005.1 uncultured Paracoccus sp.
GTCCGGTGCCGCCGGGATCAGGGGGGCCGGGGCATCCTGCCCGGCGGGCACCCCGGCCGCCGACGCCTCGGTTGGCAGTCCTGCGACCGGGTCCGCCACTGCGACATCCGCTGCAGCCCCGCGGCGCTGACCGGGCGCGGGGATCGGTGCCGGCACGCCGGGCAGCACCGCTTCAGCCTGCGGCGCGGCGGCATCCCCGGACAGGGCCGCAGCGGTTGCGACCTCGGCCGACAGGCCCACCGCCGGGGCGGTGCGCCAGGGGTTCGGACGCGGCTTGCCCGACGGGACCGGAACTGCGGCCTCGGCCATGGCGGCGGCAAGGGCGGGCATCACCGGACTGGTCACATCCGCGATACGCACGCCGGGGGCCAGGAATTCGACCACCGTCTGCCTGGGGATCACCATTCCGGCCAGTTCGCGCGCGTCCCAGTTGGTCAGCCGCACGCAGCCGTTCGACTGGTTGACGAACAGGCGCGAGGGCGTGGGCGTGCCGTGGATGCCATAGGTCGGCTCGCTCAGGTCGATCCAGACATTGCCGACCGGCCCGTTCGGCCCCGGCGGAATCCGCAGCACCTTGTCGTTGTCGCCCTGCTTGAAGTTCTTGTGCGGGTTGTAGGTATAGTCCGGGTCCAGCGCCACCGCATCCACCGTATGCGTGCCATGGGGCGAGGGGGTGGCGGCCGATCCGACCGTCGCGGGATAATCCACCACCATCCGGCCCTGCGCGTCATAGGCGGCGACGCGGCCGGTTTCCTTGTCCACGATGATGCGCGTGACCCTGGCCCGGATCGGCCTGGCCGGAACCGTGACCTTCAGCACCGCGCCGGGCGCGATGGTCACGCCGGGGTTCAGCTGGACCAGGAACTTGTCGTCCATGTGAAACCGCTCGCCCAGGCGCTCGGCGATCGAGATATAGCCCATCGATGTCATCAGGGCCTTTTCGCCGTAATCGGACGGGATGCTGTCCACCAGCCCCTGCGCGTCCTCCTCGGTCACGGTATAATCCATCGTCATCGGCCCGGCGGCAAAGGGCTGCAGCAGGTCCCAGATCACCGGGTCCATGCGGCCGTCCACGGGCAGGCCCATCTTGCGCTCGTAAGCCATCAGGGCGCTTTCGCTCATGCCGCCGCGAAAGCCGTCCACCACGCCCGGCGACACGCCCGCGCGGTCCAGCAGGATCTGGACCCGCGCGGTCAGCGCCGACTGCCCCGAGGGCAGGTCGCCGGTTCCGGGATAGATTGCGGATTCGATGTCGGCGGCGGTCATGGGCACGCGCTCCGCAGCCCTTGCGGCGGGCGCGATCGCGACCGCAAGGGTGGCGAGGACGGCGGCAAGGGCGGGGGACAGGCGCAACATGTCGGCTCCGAAAGCAGTCGTAAAATCCCACATCTGCCCCGGAAAACCGTCCCAGCCAAGGGCGCGGGGGTCAACATTGCTTGACCGCTCCACAGAAGCCGCGGCACGCGACGCAAGGGTGGGTCCCCGCCCGCACGCGCCTTCCGAAACTGCGACGCAAGGACGCGGCTTGCGCCCGTGCGCGCGCCCCGCAACAACGGGACGAACGGCAGGAGGGCGGGGTTGGCGCAGACACAGGAAATCCGGGATGAGACCGGCGCCCAGCGCCTGCTGGGCCATGTCATCGACCTTTCGGCTCCGGACGGATCGGCGCTGGTGCGGATGACGGCGGGGCCGGACAGCCTGAACCGGCAGGACATCCTGCACGGGGGGCTGGCCGCGCTGCTGCTGGATGCCGCGATGGGCGCGGCGGCCAGCCGCAGCGTCGATGCATCGGCGGCGCAGCGGTTCTCGACCCTGTCGCTGACCGTCAATTTCCTGTCCCCCGGCCGCCCCGGCGTGATCGAGGCCACAGGCCGCGTCACCGGCGGCGGCCGCCGGACCCGCTTTGCCGAAGCCGTGCTGCGCCAGACCGGAACCGGCGCGGTGATCGCCGCCGCCACGGGCGTGTTCCGCATGGCGACGTCCCCCTCATCCCCCTGCGAAGGAGCCGCCTCATGATCGACACCTGCGACATCCTCGACCGTGGCACCCATCTGGTCGTCGTGAACCGCAATCCCGCGCGGCGCAACGCGCTGACGCAGGGTTATTACGCCGGGCTGCGGCGGGCGCTGATCCAGGCCGCGCATGAATCGAGGATCGGCGCGGTGGTGCTGGCGGGGGCCGAGGGGTTCTTCTGCGCGGGGGGCGACCTGAACCTGCTGATGACCGCGCCGCAGATGGGGGCGGACGAACGCCGCGGCCATATCGAGGATCTGCAGGCGCTGATCGGCCAGGTAATGGATTGTCCCCGCCCGGTCATCGCCGCGGTCGAGGGGGGCGCGGCGGGCGCGGGGTTTTCGCTGGCGATGGCCTGCGACCTGATCGTCGCGGACGAGGACGCGCGCTTCACCGCCGCCTATGTCAATGCAGGGCTGATTCCCGACGGCGGCCTGACCGGCAGCCTGATGGCCGCGCTGCCCCCGCAGCTTGCGGCCGAACTGTGCCTGGGCGGCCAGC
>CALLYR010000610.1 GCA_937859005.1 uncultured Paracoccus sp.
CGAAATGGGCCAGCAGCACCGGGATGCCGCCCTTGGCCTGGATGGCGCGGATGGTGGGGACGATCTTTTCGATGCGGGTGGCGTCGGTGACGCGTCCATCCTCGACCGGCACGTTCAGATCCACGCGGGTCAGGACGACCTTGCCGCCCAGGTTCATGTCGTCAATGGTATTGAAGCGCGCCATCGGGCATCCTTCCTGCCTAGCGGGTGTCCCGGTGCTTGTCCGTCAAGCGGGGATGCGCGTCAACTCTGCGCGAGGCGGCTTCCCGGCGATCACGTCCCGCATGTGTCCGCGCCGTCCCCCTCAGGGAGCCGGGGCCCTGATCTTCTCTGCCACCAACGCCTGCAGGCGCCAGAGGTTGCGGTCATGGATGCCGAGTTCCTCAAGATGGGCGACGGTGTTGTGCAGATATTCGGCGCAGGTTCCCCAGTGCCCGGCTGCGCGGGCGAGGACATCGGCCACCTCCTCCAGCGGCAGCCTGCCCGCATGGAACGGGCTCTCGCGGTCCATCACGAAGCCCAGGGCGCGAACGGGACCCTCCTCCGTCCGCGCGCTCAGCCAGCGCGGAGGGGTGCCCGGCGGGTTCACCACCAGCTCGCGCCGGAACAGCGCATGAAGAACCCCCTCGGCCTGATCCCGGGGGAGGCGGAAGATCATGCCCCGGCACTGGCCGCCCCGGTCCAGCGCCATCATCAGCCCGTTCTGGTCGCGGGTGCCGCGAAATCGGGCGACCCTGATGCAGAAGGCGCGGTGCCAGACCTGAACGGTGGCCATCCGGCGCTCGGCAAAGTCGAAGCCGGGCTTCCACAGAAGCGAGCCATAGCCGAACAGCCACAGGTCCCCTGCCGGAGCCTGGGCGAGCATGGCACGGGCGATCCCGTCATATTCCGCATCGGTCAGATAGACCGCACCGGGACTGGGGCCGGCATCCTCGACGATGCGGGCCGCGCTGGCGACCAGTTCCGGCGTCAGCGCCATCCGACGCACTCCGGCCATGACCATTCTCCTTCGGCAGGTCCGCACGATCACGGCCGAGGATAGCAGGGTTCTTGCAGAATCGGCGCATGAACCGGAACGCGCCCCGCGCCGGCTGCGGGCGATCGCGGCGGACCCGCGCGCGCCCTCGTGCGTTGCGTCGGTGCCGCGGCGGGCCTAGACCGAAGCCGCACGAACGAAAGGAGGCCCGGATGGCCGACATCAAGGACCCGGAAAACACCATCATCATCCAGCTCAAGGACGGCCCCGTCGTCATCGAGCTGCTGCCCGACGTGGCGCCCAGGCACGTCGAACGGATGAAGGAGCTGGCCCGCGCGGGCGCCTATGACAACGTGGCGTTCCACCGCGTGATCGACGGCTTCATGGCCCAGACGGGCGACGTGCAGCACGCCAACATGGAAAAGGACTACAACCCCGGCCGCGCGGGCACCGGCGGGTCCGACCTGCCCGACCTGCCGGCCGAGTTCTCGGGTGTGCCGCACGACCGCGGCACGCTGGGCGCGGCCCGGTCGCAGAACCCCAACAGCGCCAACAGCCAGTTCTTCATCAACTTCGGCGACAACCATTTCCTGAACCGGCAATACACGGTCTATGGCCGGGTGATTTCCGGGATGGAACATGTGGACAAGATCGCGCGCGGCGAGCCGCCGGCCAATCCCGACCGGATGATTTCCGTGAAGGTGGCCGCCGATGCGTAAGGTCCTGATCTCTGCCGCCCTGATCGCCATGGCGGGCGCGGCTGTCGCGCAGGATGCGCCGAAGGCCACCGACGGCCCCGGCCCGAACATGGTGATCGAGGTCGCCGACGCCGCGGGCAAGCCCAAGGGCACGATCGTGCTGGACCTGCTGGCGGACAAGGCGCCGAACCATGTCGAGCGACTGGTCCAGCTTGCGAAATCCGGCGCCTATGACGGGGTGGTGTTCCACCGGGTGATCGACGGCTTCATGGCCCAGACCGGCGACGTGCAGCACGGCAAGCAGGGGGCCGACACCTCGATGGCCGGCATGGGCGGGTCGGACATGCCCGACCTGAAGGCCGAGTTCAACGACATGTCCTTCCAGGCGGGCGCGGTCGGCATGGCCCGCAGCCAGGACCCGGACAGCGCCAACAGCCAGTTCTTCATCGACCTGGCCCCGGCCACCTTCCTTGACGGGCAATATACCGTGGTGGGGCAACTGGTGGAGGGCTGGGACGTGCTGAACGCCATCAAGAAGGGCGATTCCGCCGCCAATGGCGCGGTGGACAAGCCCGACTACATGGCCAGGGTCACGATCGCCGAGTGACCGGCGGCCCTCTCGGGACGAAAGGCCCCCGGATTCCGGGGGCCTTTTCGCATTGCCGCCACCGGGACACCGTGACCGATGCTGCCACAAGCCGACGAGGATCGGGGCCGCGGACACAGGGGCCACCCGCGGCATCCGCGAAGACCAGGGAAACGGTGCGCCTGCCGTCAGAAGGCCGTGGTCCGGCAGGCGCCGCCTCAGTCCTTGAAGCTGCGGCTGTCCTTGATCTGGTCCCAGGCCCAGACGACCTCCTGCAGGCGGTCCTCGTCCGAACGGTCGCCGGCATTCATGTCGGGATGCAGATCCTTGACCAGAGACTTGTATTGCTTTCGGATTTCCGTGCGAGTCCAGCTGTCCTTGGCCTGCAGGATGTCCAGCGCGCGCCGTTCCGTGGGCGGCAGCTTGCGGCTGCCCCGCGCGCGCGCCTCGGGATTGGTGCCGTTCGCACCCAGGATTTCCATCGGGTCCTCGACCCCGTGCCGCGCCCAGGCCTGTTCCTGCGCCGCCCGGCCGAAGGGGCGGGTCGGGCGTTCCCAGACGGTGGCATTGTCCAGGAACTGCTGGAACTCCTCCTCGGACTGGCCCTGGAAATAGTTCCAGTTCAGGTTGTATTCGCGGACATGGTCCTTGCAGAACCAATAGTAATCATCCAGCTGCCGCGGCGATTTCGGTGCGCGGTACTGGCCCGGCCGGTCGCAGCCCGCCTTGTCGCAGCGCCGGGTCGAGGTTTCAAAGGCTCCCGCGCCGGCCCTTGGCCCGCCGCTTCTTGTCAGAAGCCGCCGAGATGTCGAAGCCGAACGGGTCGTTGGTGGTCATGCGATAGCCTGCTTTGCGACTCGGGACAGGGAGTGTAGGGGTTTTGCGCGGCTTTGAAAGGGGGACTCGACCATGACGCGAATGATCGCCGACGAGATGCGGGACCGGCTGGCGGCCTTGGCGCCGACCCGGCTGGAGGTTCTGGACGAAAGCGAAAGCCATCGCGGCCATGCCGGCTGGCGCGAGGGCGGGCAGACCCATTTCCGCATCCGCATGGCCTCGCCCCGGCTTGCGGGCCTCAGCCGCGTCGAACAGCACCGGCTGGTCAACCGGACGCTGGGCGACATCGTGCCGCGCATCCATGCGCTGGCGCTGGAGCTGTCGGCGGACTAGGCGCCGCGCCCCGCCGGAAGGTGGACAGCCGGTCCCGACGGCTTGCGGGGACGGTCCGGCTTCACTGCTCCGGTGCGGCGGGATGCATTTGGGCGCGGGTGTCGCGGCGTTCAAGGACCGGCTGCCATCCGGCCCGCCGTTAGCGCCCCCAGACTTGCCGGCCCCGCGGCCTGCGCCTAGAAGCGCCGCAGGGATCGGCGCGCAACAAGGGACATCCGACATGACCACCCCCACCGTTGACTTCAACGACCGCATGCTGTCGCTGGGCGTGGCCCGCGTCAGCGAGGCCGCCGCCCACGCCTCGGCCCGGCTGATCGGCCGCGGCGACGAAAAGGCCGCCGACCAGGCCGCGGTGAACGCCATGCGCGACCAGCTCAACAAGCTGGACATCAAGGGCGTCGTGGTCATCGGCGAGGGCGAGCGCGACGAGGCGCCGATGCTGTTCATCGGCGAGGAGGTCG
>CALLYR010000611.1 GCA_937859005.1 uncultured Paracoccus sp.
TCGTCGCCCTCCTCGCCCGCCAGCCAATCGTCGCCCACGCCCCCGTTCAGGCGGTCGTGGCCCGCGCCGCCATACATGATCTCGTTTCCGCTTTGCCCCACCAGCGTGTCGTCGCCGTCCCCGCCCAGGATCACGTCATGGCCAAGGCCGCCGATCACCCGGTCGTTGCCGCCGTCCCCGCGCACGAAATCGTTGTCGGCATCGGCCCAGATCGTGTCGTCGCCATCGCCGCCGATCATCCGGTCATGGCCGACGCCGCCGATCAGGTGATCTTCCAGCCCGCTGCCCAGGATCGTGTCGGCGCCCGCATAGCCCCAGACGGTAGAGCCGCCGCGGGCCGCGGTCAGCGCATCCGGCCGGGCGGTGCCGGTCAGGGTCGTGCGCACGTCGGGCGGCTGGTAATGGGCGACGGGGAACATGCCGTTGTCGAACATCTGCGGCAGCAGCGTGCGGCCATCCTTGCTGGCGATGTCGATCACCGTATCGCCGAAGCGGATCCTGATGCCGCCCGCCGTGGGCTGGAACCGCAATTGCAGGGTGGACCGGATCATGCCCAGCATCGACAGGTCCAGCCGGTCGATACCCGGTTCATAGTCCTTGATCGCGACGCGCCCCGATACCGCCAGCGGCACGAACACATCGGCCCCCGCCCCCCCGGTCAGCGCGATCGACCGCGATCCCGCGATCAGGATGTCGTCGCCCGCCCCCCCGCTGATGCGGGTGGTGTTCAACCCGCCCTGGATCAGGTCGCCCGCATCCGTGCCGGTGAAGACGCCCTCGCCCACATGGCGGGTCTGGCCGATCGCGCCGGGGTCGATCACGAACTGGCTGATCCCCGCTTCGGTGGCGGACGCCGCCAGCACCACCAGCTTGCCCCCGATCTCATGCACCGCCAGCGCCGAGACATCGGCCAGCGACATGCGGTGTTCGTCAGCAATCGTCTGCAGGTGGATGAACCGCCCGTCCGGGGTGAGGGTGAACAGGCTCAGCCCGTCGTCGGCGCCGCCGACCAGCACGAAGGCGCGGCCGCCCACGCTGACCGTCTCCATCACTGTGACGCGCTGGAATCGGGTGGTCAGTTCGTCGATGATGTGATCGACCGGCACCATCTGGCCGCCCGGCAGCAGCCGCACTGTGGTCAGCGACGAACTGGCAGCAGAACTGACGATCAGGAAATGGTGGCCTTCGACTTCGACCGCGGCGATGCCGCGGGGGCCGTTGAAGCCGGTGCCGACCGTGCTGCCCAGGAACGCCCCGGCCGCAAGGGTTCCGT
>CALLYR010000612.1 GCA_937859005.1 uncultured Paracoccus sp.
GCGTTCGATACCGCCCGCCACGACCTCGACGCCGTGGCGCGCGACCACATCGCCGCCGCGGGCTTCGGCGCCGATGGCCGCCGGGTGCTGTGCGTGGACCCCGCCCCGCCGGTGACCGCCGAATCCGACAGCGGCGCCGATTTGCGGACGACCGCCTTCCTGCAGCCTTCGGTCGATCTGCTGGCGCGGATCGGCCTGTGGGACCGATTGGCCCCTTTCGCGGCGCCGCTGCAGGTCATGCGGATCGTGGACGCGGGCGGCGCCAACCCCGCCGCGCGGCTGACGCGGGAGTTCGACGCCAGCGAAATCTCGGACCGGCCCTTTGGCTGGAACCTGCCCAACTGGCTTTTGCGGCGGGAAATCGCGGCGCGGCTGGCCGAACTGCCGGGGGTCGAGTTCCGCCCCGGCACCGGTACCGCCGGGCTGATCGCACGCGACGATGCGGCGCTGGTCACCCTGTCCGACGGCGGCCGTGCCGCGGCAAGGCTTGTGGTGGCGGCGGACGGGCGCAATTCGCCGGTGCGGCAAGCGCTGGGCATCGGCGTGCGCACGATCCGTTACGGGCAAAAGGCGCTGGCCTTCGCCGTCACCCATGAACGGCCGCATGACAACATCTCGACCGAAGTCCACCGCTGGGGCGGGCCGTTCACGCTGGTCCCCCTGCCCGACCGCGAGGGCAAACCGGCCTCGGCGGTCATCTGGATGGACCGGGGGGCCGAGATCGCGCGCCTCCGCACCCTGCCGCGCGAGGAATTCGAGGTCGAACTGAACGCCCGGTCCGCCGGCGTGCTGGGGCATCTGACGCAAGCCACGGGACTGACGGTCTGGCCGATCATCAGCCAGATCGCCGACCGCTATGCCGGACCCCGCACCGCGCTGATCGCCGAAGCCGCGCATGTCGTCCCGCCCATCGGCGCGCAGGGCCTGAACATGAGCCTGGCGGATCTGTCGGCGCTGCTGGACCTGTCGCGGCGCGATCCCGGATCGGCCGACAGCCTTGCGGCCTATGAACGCGCCCGCCGCCCCGAGGCGCTGGCCCGCCTGATCGGCATCGACGCGCTGAACCGCGCCAGCATGATTTCCGCCCGCCCCCTGCGTGACCTGCGCGCGGCGGCGCTGGGCGGGCTGTATGCGCTGGCCCCCGTTCGGCGGGCGATGATGCGGGCGGGGCTGGGGACAAGGTGACGAAGGGCGGCGCGTGCAGGGCACGCACCCACGCATCTCGGCCTTCGCCACCCGCAGGATGGATGCCTTGCACGCATCATTGCGCTGGGAACAAGGCAAGGGGGGCCGCCCCCATCCGTGCATATGCACGTATTCCTCCGGGATATTCCTGCAAAGGTGAAGATCAGCCCAGCGGGCCGGGCCGGCGTTCCTCGGACAGGACCACGTTTGCCTCGACCTGTCCCACGCCGGGCAGGGTCATGATCCGGCGGCGCAGGATGCGTTCGAAATCGGGAATGTCGCGGGCCACGACCCGCAGGCGATAGTCGAAGCGGCCGAGAACATGCTGGACGGTCTGCACCTCGGGGATGGCGGTCACGGCGCGCTCAAAGGCGTCAAGGTCGATCCGCCCCTTGGCCGCCAGCCGCACCCCCAGGAAAACGGTCACGCCGAACCCCAGCAGGGCGCGGTCCACGACGATGCGGCGGCCTGCGATCACGCCTGCATCGGTCAGGCGGCGGATGCGGCGCCAGGCGGCGGGCTGCGTCAGCCCGACGGCACGGCCGATTTCCGCCGCCCCCAGGGTCGCGTCAGCGGCCAGCATCCGCAGGATCGTGCGGTCGGTGTCGTCCAGATCCACGCTCACAACGCCAGTTCCGCCGTGTCCTTGATGGTGGCCACCAGCATCAGGGGTTCGATGTCGGTGACATGGGGCAGCGCGAGGATGCGGTCGCGCCAGATCTGCTGCCAGTGGCCCATGTCGCGGGCGATCACCGACAGGCGGATATCGACGGACCCCAGGAAGGTCTGGATTTCCGTGACTTCGGGCACCTGACGCGCAGCGGCGGTGAAGGCGTCGAAGGCGCGGGGTTCGGTCTTGTCCAGCGTGAAGCGCAGGCTGACCTCGACCTCGTATCCCAGTGCGCGCCAGTCGATGCGCGCCTCGACCCCCTGCAGGACGCCGCGGTCGCGCAGGCGGTCGAGCCTGCGCCACAGCGTGGCCGGGGTGATGCCGGCGCGGTCGGCCAGCGCGGCGTTGTCGGCGGTCGGGTCGGCCAGCAGGTGGCGCAGAATGCGGCGGTCAGTATCGTCGAGCATGATTTTTTCGTCAACTTGCGAACAGGCGCATGATGCTTTGGGATATTCACGTATTTTCCTGAGAATTGCAAAGCCGAAGGTTAGCGCCGGCGCTAGTCTGCCCCCAGCACAAGGAGAAGATCATGCGCGTTTATTACGACCGCGACTGCGACGTGAACCTCATCAAGGACAAGAAGGTCGCCATCCTCGGCTATGGCAGCCAGGGCCATGCCCATGCGCTGAACCTGCGCGATTCCGGGGCGAAGAACGTCGTGATCGCGCTGCGCGAGGGCAGCCCGTCCGCCAGGAAGGCCGAGGCCGAGGGTCTGAAGGTCATGGGGATCGCCGAGGCCGCGGCCTGGTGCGACCTCATCATGTTCACCATGCCCGACGAACTGCAGGCCGAGACCTATCGCAAATACGTCCACGACAACCTGAAGGACGGCGCGGCCATCGCCTTTGCCCACGGGCTGAACGTGCATTTCGGCCTGATCGAGCCGAAGAAGACCGTCGATGTCATCATGATGGCGCCGAAGGGTCCGGGCCACACGGTTCGCGGCGAATACCTCAAGGGCGGCGGCGTGCCCTGCCTGGTCGCTGTCCACAACGACGCGTCCGGCAAGGCGATGGACATCGGGCTGTCCTATTGCTCGGCCATCGGCGGCGGGCGTTCGGGGATCATCGAGACCAACTTCCGCGAGGAATGCGAAACGGACCTGTTCGGCGAGCAGGCCGTCCTGTGCGGCGGCCTGGTCGAACTGATCCGCATGGGCTTCGAGACGCTGGTCGAGGCGGGCTACGAGCCCGAGATGGCTTATTTCGAATGCCTGCACGAGGTGAAGCTGATCGTCGATCTGATCTATGAAGGCGGCATCGCCAACATGAACTATTCGATCAGCAACACCGCCGAATACGGCGAATATGTCAGCGGCCCGCGCATCCTGCCCTATGATGAGACCAAGGCCCGGATGAAGGCAGTGCTGCGCGACATCCAGACCGGCAAGTTCGTGCGCGATTTCATGACCGAAAACGCCGTGGGCCAGCCGTCGTTCAAGGCCACCCGCCGCATCAACGACGAGCACCAGATCGAGCAGGTCGGCGCCAAGCTGCGCGAGATGATGCCCTGGATCTCCAAGGGCAAGATGGTGGACCGCGCGCGGAACTGACCGCCGCGGATCGCGGGATCGAGGGGCGCCTTCGGGCGCCCCTTTCGCGTCACAGGTCGTTGTGGCTGTTCAGCAGATCGGCCGCTGACACGATGCGTCCGTCCGGCATCCGGCACAGATCGGCCCGCCGTCCGCCCGCGACCCGCTGGATAACGCTCCCCCCCGTCCCCGAGCAGTAAAGCGCCGCCGGATCGACCAGGGCGGCGCTGGTGCCCGCGCTGGTGGCCGTTACCGTCGGGGTGGCGGGCGCGCTGCCGCAGGCGGCAACTGCAAGGACAAGGGGCGACAGGAACGACGGGCGCATGGAAAGGGCCTTGATCGGGGCCGGACGCATCCGGCGGCGGAAAGGATGCAGCCGGACAACCCCCGGTGCGACAGGCAGTCTCACTCCTGGGTCACGTCGATCACACCTTCGACGGCCCGCAGGGCCTGGCGCATCAAGGGCGTCACCGGCACGTCCTGCCCCACCTCGACATCATAGACGGTGTTGCCGTCCCGAACCCGCAGCAGCAGCGGACCTCGCCCGCGGGCGGACACGTTCATGCCCGCGCTGACGGTCCGCAGCCGCTCCAGCACGGCGGCCGCGGTCGGCGCATCCGCGATCTCCACCGCCAGCCGGCCCGAGCCGGCATCGGCCACCGCCTCGTCCAGAGGCACGGCGCTGCGGGCCAGCATCTTGACCTGGTCGCCCGACGGCTCGACGTTGACGGTCAGCAGGACATTCGCGCCGGGCTCCAGATGCTGGCGGGCGGCGTCCAGCAGGTCGGAAAACACCGTCGCCTCGTAAAGCCCGGTCGGATCGGACAGCGTGACGAAGGCATAGCGCGTACCCTTGGCCGATTTCTTTTCCGCCCGCGCCGCCACCGTCCCCGCGATCTGGGCAACCAGCGGGCCATCCAATGACGCGGCCTGCACCTCGGCCAATGTCATCGCGCCCTTGCGTTTCAGCGCGGGCAGATAATCGTCCAGGGGGTGGCCCGACAGATAGAAGCCGATCGCCGTGCGTTCCTCGGCCAGCTTCTCGGCCGGGGTCCAGACGCTGGCAAGCGCGGAACGTGGCGGTGGCAGATCCTCGCCACCGCCGAACAGCGACGACTGGCTTGACGCCGCCTGCTGCTGCACCGCCGCCGACCAGGCAACCAGCGCATCCAGCGATTTCAGCACCCGCGCGCGATTGCCGTCCAGCACGTCGAAGGCACCCGCGCGCGCCAGCATTTCCAGCGCGCGCTTGCCGATGGATTTCAGCGGCGCGCGGCGGGCGACATCGGTCAGGTCGCGGAAGGGCGTGTCGCCCCGCGCGCGCACCAGCGTCCGCATCGCCTCGACGCCCACGTTCTTCAGCGCGCCCAGCGCATAGACGATGCGGCCCTCGTGGACGCTGAAGGTGGGCTGGGAACGGTTGACGCAAGGGGGGACGACCTCGATCCCCATGCGGTCCACCTCGCGGCGGTAGATCGCCAGCTTGTCGGTCAGGTGGATGTCGCAGTTCATCACCGCGGCCATGAACTCGACCGGGTGGTTGGCCTTCAGCCAGGCGGTCTGGTAACTGACCACCGCGTAAGCCGCGGCGTGCGACTTGTTGAAGCCATAGTTGGCGAATTTCTCCAGCAGGTCGAAGACTTCGCCCGCCTTCTTCTCGTCCACCCCTTGCGCCTTCGAGCCGTCCACGAACTTGGGACGCTCTTTCGCCATTTCCTCGGCGATCTTCTTGCCCATCGCCCGGCGCAGCAGGTCGGCGCCGCCAAGGCTGTAGCCGCCCATGACCTGCGCGATCTGCATCACCTGTTCCTGATAGACGATGATGCCCTGCGTTTCGGCAAGGATGTGGTCGATGGACGGGTGGATCGACTCCAGCGGCCTCACGCCGTTCTTGACGTCGCAATAGACGGGGATGTTCTCCATCGGTCCGGGACGATAGAGGGCGACCAGCGCCACGATATCCTCGATGCAGGTGGGGCGCATCCGGCGCAGCGCGTCCATCATGCCGCTGCTTTCCACCTGGAACACCGCAACCGTGCGGGCACTGGCGAACAGGCGGTATGTCGCCTCGTCGTCCAGCGGGATCAGGTTGATCTCGTCCACCGCGCCCGGCGGCGGGTCGTAAAGCTGCCGCCCGTCGGCGGCGATATGCAGATGCCGCCCGCCCGCGCGGATCAGGTCCACGGCGTTCTGGATCACCGTCAGGGTTTTCAGGCCGAGGAAGTCGAACTTGACCAGTCCTGCCTGTTCCACCCATTTCATGTTGTACTGCGTGGCCGGCATGTCCGACGCCGGATCGCGATACAGCGGCACCAGCTGGTCCAGCGGCCGGTCCCCGATCACCACGCCCGCCGCATGGGTCGAGGCGTTCCTCAGCAGCCCCTCGACCTGGGCTGCATAGTCGAGCATCCGGCGCACGTTTTCTTCCGCCGCCGCCGCCTCGCGCAGGCGCGGCTCGTCGGCCAGGGCCTTGGTGATGCTGACGGGCTTGACGCCCTCGACCGGGATCATCTTGGACAGGCGGTCGCGCTGGGGAAAGCCCATGCCCAGCACCCGGCCCACGTCATGGACGGCGGCCTTGGACAGCAGCGCGCCGAAGGTGATGATCTGGCCCACCTTCTCGCGCCCGTATTTCTGGCAGACGTAGTTGATGACCTCTTCGCGCCGGTCCATGCAGAAGTCGATGTCGAAGTCGGGCATCGACACCCGTTCGGGGTTCAGGAACCGCTCGAACAGCAGCGAATAGCGCAGCGGGTCAAGGTCGGTGATGGTCAGCGCATAGGCGACCAGCGACCCCGCACCCGATCCCCTGCCCGGCCCGACCGGTATCCCCTGCCCCTTGGCCCATTTGATGAAATCGGCCACGATCAGGAAATAGCCGGGGAAACCCATCTGCTCGATGATGCCCAGTTCGAAATCCAGCCGGGCGGTATAGTCCTCGACGGGAACGGCATGGGGAATGACGGCCAGACGCGCCTCCAGCCCCTCGCGCGCCTGGCGGCGCAGCTCCTCGACCTCGTCGTCGGCGAAACGGGGCAGGATCGGCTTGTGCCTGCTGACCGCAAAGGCGCAGCGGCGGGCGATTTCCACGGTGTTCTGGACCGCCTCGGGCAGGTCGGCGAACAGCACCGCCATGTCCTCGGCCGATTTGAAATGGTGCTGCGCGGTCAGGCGGCGGCGCGGGGCCTGCTGGTCCACCATCGCGCGCTCGCGGATGCAGATCAGCGCGTCATGGGCGCCGAACATCTTCGGCTCGGGGAAATACACGTCGTTGGTGGCGACCAGCGGCAGGCCCAGCGCGTAAGCCAGGTCGATCATGCCGCCTTCGCTTGCCGCCTCGGCGGGCATCGGCTGGCCGTTGTCCTGCATGTGGCGCTGCAGTTCGACATACAGCCGGTCGCCGAACATTGCGGTCAGTGCGCGCAGATGCGCCTCGGCATCGGCGGGCTTGTTCTGCTGGACCAGCAGCCCCAGCGGCCCGCAGGCCCCCCCGGTCAGGCAGATCAGCCCGGCCGCATGGGCGCGCAGTTCGTCCATCGTCACATGCGGGGCAGCAGTGCCGTCGCGCAGATACAGACAGGACGACAGCGCCATCAGGTTCATCCAGCCGCCCCTGTCCTGCGCCAGCAGGACGACCGGCCCGCAGACCGCGCCCGCGTCCAGCGTCATCTGGCAGCCGACGATGGGCTGGACGCCCTCGTCCATCGCCTTGACGGAAAATTCCAGCGCGGCGAACAGCGCGTTGGTGTCGGTCAGCGCGACCGCGGGCATGCCGTGTTTCGCGGCCAGCGCGGGCAGCTTCTTCACCGGCACCGCGCCTTCCAGCAGCGAATGTTCGGAATGGCAGCGCAGGTGGATGAATCGGGGCGAGGGATCGGACATGGCCGAAAACATAGCCCTTTGACGCCGCGCCGCAATTGCCACATGGCGGAAAACCGCTATCAATCGGGAAAAGACGGGGGACTTTGTGGTCGAATCCAACGTGTTCCGGGCCGAGGGGCTGGGCAAATCCTATCCCGGCGTGCGCGCCAACGACGACGTGTCCTTTGCCGTGGATGCCGGCGAAATCCATGCCCTGCTGGGAGAAAACGGCGCGGGCAAGTCCACGCTGGTCAAGATGATCCATGGCCTCGTGCGCCCCGATCAGGGCCGGATGTGGCTGGCCGGGCAACCCCATGCCCCCGCCGATCCCCGCGCCGCGCGCGCCGCGGGCGTGGGCATGGTGTTCCAGCATTTCAGCCTGTTCGACGCCATGACGGTGGCGGAAAACGTGGCG
>CALLYR010000613.1 GCA_937859005.1 uncultured Paracoccus sp.
CATGCCGCCCACCAGCAGCCCGGCCCCGAACAATGCGCCCGCCAGCGCCGCAATTGCCAGCCGCATCATGCGCCCCCCAGCCAACGGGCCAGCGTCACCGTCAGGATGCCGACCCCGATATATACCAATGTCGCCACGATCCCGCGCAGCGACAGGCGCGAGATGCCGCAGACCCCGTGCCCCGAAGTGCAGCCATTGGCCAGCCGCGTGCCCACACCCACCAGCAGTCCTGCCACGATCAGCGCCGCCGTGCCGGCCACGGGGGCCGAGGCACGGCCTGCGCCGGTTCCGACGAACAGCGCCGGCGTCAGGATCAGACCGGCCAGAAAGGCGAGGCGTTCCAGCCGTGCGGTCCCGCGCGCCGTGCCGTCCACCACGCCGCCGACGATGCCGCTGGCCCCCATGATCCGCCCGATTCCCAGCAGATAGGCCGCACCTGCGCAGCCGATCATCAGGCCGCCTGCAAGACCCATGAGCCAGTCGCCGGGCATGAACGCATCTCCTTCAGGGAACTGGCCGACAATGTATTCTATAAATGGAATATGTCAACGGCCCAGCATGATGCCCAGCACCACCGCCATCAGCCCCAGCATCGACGCCGCCAGCGCGCCCATGTTGACGGCGACGACCCGCTGCATCCGGGCACGCATTTCAGTGTCGGACAGGCGCATGGCCTTGGCGCGGGCCACGGTGACGATGCACCAGATTATCCCGGCCAGCCCCGCCGCGGTCAGCAGCACCCCGCCCCAGATCAGCACGTCGTAAACAGTCATGCGCGGTCCTTTCCAGCCTGTCCGCGCCCTAGCGGCGATTGCGCGGCCTCGCAAGACCGCCTAGACCGTCGCCCCGAACAACCGGGCCGAAGGGACAGGAACATGAGCGACGATCAGGCCTATGGCATCGCGGCGGGCGAGCTGCGCCAGTTCATCGAGCAGTATGAACAGCTCGATGCCGAGAAAAAGGACGTGGCCGAGCGCCAGAAGGAGCTGATGGCCGAGGCGAAGGCCCGCGGCTATGACACCAGGGTCATGCGCAAGGTCGTCGCGCTGCGCAAGCGCGACAAGGACGACGTGGCCGAGGAAGAGGCGATCCTGGAAATGTACAAGGCCGCGCTGGGCATGTGATCCGCCGGCCCTGCCGGGCGGTTGCCGCGCGGCAGGGCGCCCGCGAGCAGGGGCGCTGGCCCTCAGGGCCCGATGAACTCGACCCCCGGCAGGGCGGCGATCTCGGCCACGTCAGCCTCATAGGCTTCGGTGATCTCGTCCACCAGGTCCTGCGTCCAGCCGGGAATGTCGGCATGTGCCTGGACCTGATCCATGCGCACATGCCGTGCCAGCATGTCGGCAAAGATGTCGCGCCGCGCCTCGATGGTCAGGCTGCGGGTCCTTGTCAGCGTGTCGCGCAGCTCGGCCATGCCCTCGGGGGTCAGCAGTTCCCCCAGGACCGCCAGCCCCGCCTTCAGCGGCACGTTGGGCGGCATCTGCGCGATGCGGCGGACGCATTCAGGCCAGATCAGCGGCGTATCCTCGTAGCACCACACGACCACGCGCCGGCCCGGATTCGATTCGATGACCCTGCGCATGGCGGGAGCCCAGCGCAGGGTCAGCGGATCGACATCGGCGATCTTGTCCAGCCCCTCCGCGCCCGAGCGTTCGACCAGCCAGGGGATCTGAAGCGCCGGGTTGCGGATCGCCAGCGACAGCTCGACCTCGGCGTCGGGGAACAGATTCGCCACGCTGCGCATCCGGTTGCCCGCCTGCTGGAAGAACCCGCGCGAGGCGATGCAGCGCACCGGCGAGCCGATCAGCGCGGGCTGCGAGATGATCATCCGCCGCACATCGTCGTTTTCCAGCAGGGCGTCATACAGCACCTCCTCCATCGCGGGGGTGGCGGTGCCGCCCTGCAGGGAATTGATCGCCTCGTCCAGCACGCCCCTGCACCGGCCGGGGGGCACGACCTCGACCCCGTTGGCCAGCAGCCAGTCGCGGTTGTCCATCAGGGTCTTGATCATGCGTTCGGGTTCGGTCCCGTGGGTGCCGAAATGGATGGCGACCTGCATCGCGGCCTTTCACAGCAGACCGGACCCTGCGCCGGCGCGCGCAACTTAGCCCTGCGGCGTGGACAGTCAAACCGCTTTGCTCTAACCGCCGAGGAATGAGCAGCGCCGAACCCGCCCCCCGCCCAGCCCCGCGCCGCGTCCTGCAGGAACTGCGCCACGGGGCCGGGCTGACCGGCGATTTCGGCGACATGGTGATCGAGCTG
>CALLYR010000614.1 GCA_937859005.1 uncultured Paracoccus sp.
CAGCGGTCGAACTTCCTGGGCGAGATCGAGCAAACCGCGCAGCGGATGACGCATGGAATCGAAGGCGTCGCCAGTGCCCTGTCCTCGGCCATGGCGGGTTTTCGCAGCGTGGCCGGACAGACGGAATCCATCGTGCGCGAATTCACCGCCACCGCCGACCAGATCCGCAGCCTGATGGGCAGCGCGGGAACGCCGCCGGCCAAACCGCAACCGCGCGACGATTTCCGCCGTCCCCGCAAATCGGCAGTCGTCGATCTGCGCGACGACACCGAAAGCCGCGCGACTGGCGAAGACCCACAGGACGAGGCGCGTGTCCACCGCCTCTGACACCATAGGCCGGGGGCCGGAAAGGCGTCAGCCCGGTTCGTTCAGACGAGGCAGTGATGAGTTCCAGACAGCCCGATGTCTATGATGCCCTGTTCGGCGAATTGCCGCCCGGCTGGCGCGAACGGAAAGGCCTGCCGTCCACGCCCGGCAAAGGGCCGATGCAACGGTCGGCCGGCAAGGGAAAGGGAAAGTCCCGGGGAAAGACAGACGACACGGACGCGAATCTGCCGCCGCCGCCGCTGATCCCCGGCGCGCCCAATTCGCCGTGGGAACTGAGCCGCGCAAGCTGGATCAAGATCGCCAAACGGGTCTGGACCGAATTCTCGCACGACCGCGTGACCTCGGTTGCGGGCGGGGTCACCTTCTTCGGGCTGCTGGCCCTGTTTCCCGCAATCACGGCGCTGGTGTCGATCTATGGCCTGATTGCCGACCGCAGCACCATGATGCAGGATCTGTCCTCGCTGACCACGATCCTGCCGGGCAGCGCAGTGGACCTGATCGCCCAGCAGACCCAGTCCATCGTGTCCGCCCCTGCGACCGCCCTGTCGCTGGCCGGGGTGTTCAGCATCCTGCTGGCGCTCTGGTCCGCGAACGGAGGCATGAAGGCACTGATCGAAGCCCTGAACGTTGCCTGGTTCGAGAGGGAGAAGCGCGGCTTCATCAAGCTGAACCTGATCTCGCTGACGCTGACCTTGGGGGCCATCCTGACGGTGATCCTGCTGATCGGGATCATCGCGGTCGTCCCGGCGGTCCTGACGCTCGTGGTGGCGGGACCGCTGGTCGAAAATCTGGTTTCGATCCTGCGCTGGCCGCTGATGATGGGCGTGCTGCTGCTGGGGCTGGCGGTGATCTATCGCTGGGGACCCAACAAGGAGGACGCCCATTGGCAGTGGATCACCCCCGGAGCAGTGCTGGCGACAGTGGGGCTGATCGTCGCCTCGATGCTGTTTTCCTGGTATGCGGCGAATTTCGCCAATTACAACAAGACCTATGGTTCGCTGGGGGCGGCGGTCGTTCTGATGATCTGGTTGTGGATCGGTGCCATCGTGGTGATGACCGGGGCCGAACTCAACTCCGAGGTCGAGCGCCAGATCAAGATAGAAAACGGCGTGACGCCCAAGGACGACAGCAAGCAGAAATGAAAAAGGCCGCCTTCGGGCGGCCTTTCCATGGACGGGCGTTAACGGATCAGACTTGATCCAGCGATTCCAGGGCCTTTTCCAGTTCCTCGCGCGTGACCGGCTTTTCGGTGACCTTGGCGCCGTTCACGATGTGATCGACCACCTTGTCCTCGAAGATGGGGGCGCGCAGCTGCTGGCGGGCGGCCTCGTTCTGCTGGATGAACTCGAAGAAGGCGCGTTCCTGGCCGGGGAAGTTGCGGGCCTGGGTCATCACGGCCTGCGTCATCTCCTGGTCGCTGACGGTGATCTCGTTCTTCTGGCCGACCTCGGCCAGCAGCAGACCCAGGCGCACCCGGCGTTCGGCCAGCTTGCGGCGCTCCTCGGTCGGCTCGATGGAGCCGTGGTTGTGGCCGTGCTCTTCGGGGTGTTCCTCGTGCCACAGTTGGTGGGCGATCTGGTTCGCCTCGGCCTCGACCAGTGAATCCGGCAGATCGAAGGACACCAGTTCGTCCAGACGGTCCAGCAGCGCGCGTTTCAGCAGCGCGCGGCTGGCGCCGGCGTATTCCGCCTCCAGCCGCTGCGAGATCTGGCCCTTCAGCGCGTCGAGATCGTCGGCGCCGAAACGCTTGGCCAGTTCGTCGTCGATTTCCGCCGCCTTGGGCGACTTGACCGACTTGACGGTGGTTTCAAACACCGCGTCCTTGCCCTTCAGATGGGGCGCGCCGTAATCGTCGGGGAAGCGGACATTGACCTTGACCTCGTCGCCCGCCTTGGCGCCGACAAGCTGCTCCTCGAAGCCGGGGATGAAGGAACCCGAGCCCAGCACCAGCGGGTAATCCTCGGCAGCGCCCCCTTCGAACGCCTCGCCATCGACGAAGCCCTTGAAGTCGATCACGACCTGATCGCCGTTCTCGGAGGCCGCGCCTTCGGCCCGGTCCTCGAAGCTCTGGGCGTTCTTCGCCAGGCTTTCCAGCGCCTCGGTCACCGCCGAATCCTCGGCCTTGACGACCAGGCGCTCCAGTTCGACGCCCGACAGGTCGGTTTCGGGGATTTCTGGCAGCAGTTCATAGGAAACGCTGACGACCACGTCGTCGCCTTCCTTCCACTCGGTGCCGTTCTCCATCTCGATCCTGGGCTGCATGGCGGGGCGGGCCTTCGTCTCCTCCATGTGGCCGCGCAGGGCGTCGTCGATCGACTTCTGCATGGCATCGCCCATGACGCGCTGGCCATAGGTCTTCTTCAGCAGCGCCATCGGCACCTTGCCCTTGCGGAAGCCCTTCATCTCGATGTTCGGCTGGGCTTCGGCCAGCTGGCGGTCCACCTCGGCGGCCAGATCGGCGGCGGGCAGCGTGAAGCGGTAGCCGCGCTTGAGACCTTCGTTCAGGGTTTCCGTGACCTGCATATCCGTTCCTTCGTTTCCATTCTGGTGCGGGTGGAGGGACTTGAACCCCCACGCCTTGCGGCGCCAGAACCTAAATCTGGTGCGTCTGCCAGTTTCGCCACACCCGCAATGCCTCAGCCGGGCAGGCCGCGCGGGCCCGCCAGCAAATCCGCGCCCTTCTAGCAAAGCCCGTGCCCGCGTGCGAGGGGGAATCTACAGCCCCAGATCGCGGAAGACGCCGGGCAACTGGTCTGGCAGGTCGTCGGCGATCAGGCCGGGGCCGAAGCGGCGGGCGGCGGCGGCATGCAGCCATGCGGCAACAGCGGCGGACCGGCCGATGCCGCTGCGCGTCGCAAGCCCTGCGATCATGCCGGCCAGAACGTCCCCGGCCCCTGCCGTCGCAAGCCAGGGGGCGGCGGTGTCACCTACGGCGGCGTTCAGATACAGCCCCCCTCGGTCGCAATCCTTGGCAGGCCAGCCGATCACCGTGTCGGGGCCTTTCAGCAGGACGGCGCAGCCGGCGCGGGCCACCGCATCCCGGACCGCATCGGCGCGGGAATACGCAGGCCCGGTCGGGGCGGGCTCGACCAACCGCTGCGCGATGTCGGGAAAGACGCGGCTAAACTCGCCGCCATGCGGGGTCAGCAGGCAGCCATCGTGCAGCATCCCCAGCAGTTCCGCGGGATCGCCGGCAAATGCCGTCAGGGCGTCGGCGTCCAGCACGCAACGGCGCCCCGCCGCCAGCGCCACCGGCACCAGATCTCGGGCGCGCTGCCGCCCCAGTCCGGGCCCGATGCAGAGCGACCTGATCCGCCGATCCTCCAGCAGCGTCCGCAGGTCGTCGGGCGTATCCACGACCCGGCGGATCACCGCGTCGGGCAGCCGCCCGGCATCCAGCAGCGCCGCCAATGGCAGCGCCAGCGTCTCCAGCCCCGCCCCCGTCCGCAGCGCCGCCCGCGCCGCCAGCCGCGCCGCGCCCGCCTGCCCCGGCCCGCCGCCCACCACCAGGCAGTGGCCGTAGTCGTATTTGTGGGCGTTCGCCTCGAACATGTCGGGATTGCCCTTGTCCCACCACCCGCGATCCGGCGTCGTCAGGTCCAGTCGTCCGGTCAGCGGGTCGCGCTCGCCCGCCAGCCCGATATCGGCGACCCGGACCTTGCCGCACCATTCCGGCCCCTGCGCCAGCAGATGCCCGCGCTTCATCCGGTGAAACGTCACCGTCAGATCCTGATGCGAGGGCAGCACATTGTCCTCCTCGCCCAGCACCCGTCCCGAATCGAGGCACAGACCGGACGGCGCGTCGATGGCGATCCGAAAGGCCGTGTCCTCGGGGATCTGGTTGTCCAGATACCACAATGCATCCAGCAGCGGGTCTGGCAGCGGCCGCGTCAGGCCGGTTCCGAACAGCGCATCGACGATAACGCGATAGCCGGGCTTCAGGTCCGGCCCCTGGAGCGGCTCATGCGGGTCGAAGCGCTGGTCCTGCGGCATTGGCCGGATGCCTCCGCCCGCCGCGGCAAAGCGGTCGTGCATCAGCCGCGCATCCGGCGGCAGCCGGGCTTCGCTGCCATGGAACCACACGGTCACCTGCCAGCCGCGCGCCAGCAACAGCCGCGCCACGACGAAGCCGTCGCCGCCGTTGTTGCCCGGCCCGCACAGCACCAGCGCGTGATGGCGGCCGAGGCCGAGCGCGGGATATTCGGCCAGCATGGCGCCGACGACGCCCGCCCCCGCGCGCTCCATCAATCCCGCGCCGGTCGCCCTGCCCTCGGCAATGGCGCGGGATTCGATCTCGCGCATCTGGGCGGCGGTCAGCAGCGGGGCGGAGCGTTTCATCCATGTCCCTCCTTTGGGCAGTCTGCACATATTTCAGGCAATCTCGCGGAAGGCAGTGCCTTGCGCCTTACGGCATCCGCCCCCGGCATTTACCCCGCCCATCAAACCCGCCACCACCGTCCCAAGGCAAGCCGGACAGGAGGCGCAGGACGATGAAGAAGGTCGAGGCGATCATCAAGCCGTTCAAGCTCGACGACGTGAAGGAGGCGCTGCAGGACGCCGGCGTCCAGGGCCTGTCGGTGATCGAGGTCAAGGGCTTCGGCCGCCAGAAGGGGCACACCGAACTTTACCGCGGCGCCGAATATGTCGTCGATTTCCTGCCCAAGGTGAAGATCGAGATGGTGCTGCCCGACGATCTGGTCGATGCCGCCATTGAGGCGATCGTCGCCGCCGCCCGCACCGACAAGATCGGCGACGGCAAGATCTTCGTGTCCCCCGTCGAACAGGCGATCCGCATCCGCACCGGCGAAACCGGCGACGACGCGCTCTGATCCTGCAAATCGGCCCATTTTTCCCAGGAAAGACCGAAAATGACTGTCAACGAAGTTCTGGAATTGATGAAGACCGAAGAGGTCGCCTATGTCGATGTCCGCTTCACCGATCCCAAGGGCAAGCTGCAGCATGTGACGCTTGTCGCCGATCTGGTGGACGAGGAGTGGTTCGAGGAAGGCTTCATGTTCGACGGCTCGTCCATCGCCGGATGGAAGTCGATCGACCAGTCCGACATGAAGCTGATGCCCGATCCGGCGTCCGTCTATCTCGACCCGTTCTATGCCGAGAAGACGCTGTGCGTGCATTGCAACGTGGTGGAACCCGACACGGGCGAGCCCTATGACCGCGACCCGCGCGGCACCGCCGTCAAGGCCGAGGCCTATCTGAAATCGACCGGCATCGGCGATGCCTTCTATTGCGGACCCGAGGCCGAGTTCTTCGTCTTCGACGACGTGCGCTATTCCGTGACGCCGCAGAAGGTCAGCTTCCAGCTGGACCTGGTGACGGCGGCCTGGAACACCGACACCGAATACGAGATGGGCAACCAGGCGCATCGCGCGCCCCACAAGGGCGCCTATTTCCCGGTCAATCCCATTGACGACGGCCAGGACATCCGGGGCGAGATGCTGTCCACGCTGAAGCGCATGGGCATCAAGGTGGACAAGCACCACCACGAGGTCGCCACCGGCCAGCACGAGTTGGGCATGATCTTCGGCGGGCTGGTCGAACAGGCCGACAACATCCAGAAATACAAATATGTGGTCCACAACGTGGCCCATGCCTATGGCAAGTCCGCAACCTTCATGCCCAAGCCCATGAAAGGCGACAACGGGTCGGGCATGCATGTCAACATGTCGATCTGGAAGAACGGCAAGCCGCTGTTCGCCGGCGACAAATACGCCGATCTTTCGCAGGAGGCGCTGTGGTTCATCGGCGGTATCCTCAAGCACGCCAAGGCGCTCAATGCGCTGACGAACCCCTCGACCAACAGCTACAAACGCCTGATTCCGGGGTTCGAGGCGCCGGTGCTGCGCGCCTATTCCGCGCGCAACCGCTCGGGCTGCGTCCGTATCCCGTGGACCGAATCGCCCAAGGCCAAGCGCGTCGAGGCGCGTTTCCCCGACCCCGCCGCCAACCCCTATCTGGCCTTTGCGGCGCTGCTGATGGCGGGGCTGGACGGCATCCGGGGCAAGATCGACCCCGGCCCGGCGTCGGACAAGGATCTCTATGACCTGCCGCCCGAGGAACTGGCCGAAATCCCGACCGTCTGCGGCAGCTTGCGCGAGGCGCTGGAGGAACTGGAAAAGGACATGGACTTCCTGCTGGCGGGCGACGTCTTCACCCGCGACCAGCTGCAAAGCTATATCCGGCTGAAGTGGGAGGAGGTCTATGCCTTTGAACACACGCCTCATCCGGTCGAATATGCGATGTATTACAGCTGCTGAAGAGGTAGCGTGATCTGCATGCGAGGGGCGCCCCCACAGGGTACCCCTCCCTTCCTGAATCCATGCGTAACGCGTTCTACAGAGAGTCGAATGATCTTGACCCTTGCTCTCGTCAAGAGAAGAGGATCGGATAACGAACGTTCATTGATCGTAGACAAGCATGCCGGAGGCTGCGGATGGTTCCGTCGTTCATGAGATCGTTTGAAGAGTTGCGGACGCTCGCCGAAGGCGAAGATGGCGCAGGAGTTTGGAGCATTCTGTTGTCTTCAAACCCAAGCCTCTCGGCAGAGTTCGCAAATCGGTACCAGGAAGTGTTCAATTCAGTTGTGGACAGGACTTGGCATCTGACGGTCGGGGCGCTGCATGCCAACAAGACAAACTTCTCGGGAGATACGATCAAGTACGCAGAGGATGAGAAATTTCACGGCGAAGCGGTGTCATTCAGAAATTCTCTCCTTTCGCAGGGGCGTGACTTGCCCGAACTCAGCATCGTCTTTTTCGATCCTCGGCGCAGCGATCAGAACGCCCCGGTTGTCATTCTTCCCTTGGACGCGCAGAAAATCAGCCACCATGACTTATACAAGAGCGGCTTTCAAGTAGCCCACACTGCAGTCCTAAGGACGTTTGGCTCTCTTGGGACAAGCCCCTACAATGCTATTCCAATTGAAAGATCAAGTGAATTTTTTGAAGAACTTGAGCGTCAACTAAAACTGGCCAGGCTGAAATCCTTTCTTGTTCTTGCCGGAAGATTCGTGGTGACCAGCCTCCTGGCAGGGATTATCGCCTATCCTGTCGCAGGGTGAAGCATCGTCTTGAGATTTCTGTTTCCGTCACATGGCATTTGAAAGCCCGACATTTTCGGGGTAAATGAACCGTCCACATGCGAGGCCCGCCATGATCCCCCGCTATTCTCGCCCCGAAATGGTCGCCATCTGGTCGCCCGAGACGAGGTTCCGCATCTGGTATGAAATCGAGGCCCATGCCTGCGACGCGCAGGCCGACCTTGGCGTGATCCCGCGCGAGAATGCCGAGGCCGTCTGGAAGGCAAAGGATGTCACCTTCGACGTGGCCCGCATCGACGAGATCGAGGCGGTGACCAAGCATGACGTGATCGCCTTCCTGACCCATCTGGCCGAACATGTGGGCGCGGATCAGGCGCGCTTTGTCCATCAGGGCATGACCAGTTCGGACGTGCTGGATACCACGCTGAACGTCCAGCTTGTCCGCGCCGCCGACATCCTGCTGGCCGATATGGACAAGGTACTGGACGCGCTGAAGCGCCGCGCCTTCGAGCACAAGGACACGATCCGCATCGGGCGCAGCCACGGCATCCACGCCGAACCGACCACCATGGGCCTGACCTTCGCCCGCTTCCACGCCGAGATGGCGCGCGGCCGCGAGCGGCTGGAGCGCGCACGGGAAGAGGTCGCCACCGGCGCGATTTCCGGCGCGGTCGGCACTTTCGCCAACATCGACCCGCGCGTCGAGGAGCATGTCTGCGCGAAGCTGGGCCTGCGGCCCGAGCCGATTTCCACCCAGGTCATCCCGCGCGACCGGCACGCGATGTTCTTTGCCACGCTGGGCGTCATCGCCAGTTCCATCGAGAACATCGCCATCGAGATCCGCCACATGCAGCGGACCGAGGTGCTGGAGGCCGAGGAATATTTCTCGCCGGGCCAGAAAGGGTCCAGCGCCATGCCGCACAAGCGCAACCCGGTGCTGACCGAAAACCTGACCGGCCTTGCCCGGCTGGTCCGCATGGCGGTGATCCCGGCGATGGAGAACGTGGCGCTGTGGCATGAACGCGACATCAGCCATTCCAGCGTTGAACGCGGCATCGCCCCCGATGCGACGATCACGCTGGATTTCGCGCTGAACCGGCTGGCGGGGGTGATCGACAGACTGGTCGTCTATCCCGACAACATGCTGAAGAACATGAACAAGTTCAAGGGACTGGTAATGTCGCAGCGGGTCCTGCTGGCGCTGACGCAGGCGGGCGTGTCGCGCGAGGACGCCTATCGGCTGGTCCAGCGCAACGCGATGAAGGTCTGGGAGCAGGGCGCCGACTTCAAGGAGGAGTTGCTGGCCGATCCCGAGGTGACGGCGGCCCTGAGCCCGGTCCAGATCGAGGAAAAGTTCGATCTGGGCTATCACACGAAACATGTGGACACGATCTTCCGCCGGGTCTTCGGCACGGCCTGAGGGCGTTCATGCCTTGTTAGGATGCCCATGCGATGCTGCCTGTCGAGGGGTTCGATTCGACGGGGGCGCGCATGTTCATGGCGGCGCCGGGGCTGACGCCCCGGCAGAAGGCGGCGGTAGTCGTGCGGCTGATGCTGGCAGACGGGGCCGATCTGGATCTGTCCGCCCTGCCGCCTGCGGCGCAGTCGCTGCTGGCGCAGGCGATGGCCGAAATGGACCTGGTGGACCGCGCCACCTGCGAAGCGGTGCTGGCCGAATTCTGTGACCAGATCGACAGCCTGGGCGCGGCATTCCCCGGCGATCTG
>CALLYR010000615.1 GCA_937859005.1 uncultured Paracoccus sp.
GTCATTGCCACGCTGGCGGAAGATGGAATCGCGGTCCAGCCGCATCCCGATCTGGCCGGCGCCTTGCGCGTCACCGAAGGCGCGCGCCGGGTGCAGGGATCGCGCGCCTATCGCGAGGGCCTGGTCGAGCTGCAGGACCTGTCCCCGCAACTGGCCTGCGCCGCGCTGCCGGTGCGGGCGGGCACGAGGGGGCTGGATTACTGCGCGGGCGGCGGCGGCAAGGCGCTGGCTCTGGCGGCGCGCGGGGCGCAGGTCACCGCCTGGGACGCCGATCCCGCACGGATGCGCGACCTGCCGGTACGTGCCGCACGGGCAGGCGTGCGGATCGTGCGCGCGGGTCCGGCGGGACCGCGCGGCACCTTCGATCTGGTCGTCACGGATGTGCCCTGTTCCGGCTCGGGCACCTGGCGCCGCACGCCCAACGCCAAATGGCGGATGTCCGAGGCCGCGCTGACCGACCTGACCGCGCGCCAGGACGCCATCCTGGACGCCGCTGCCCGCCATGTCGCGCCGGGGGGCGAACTGGCCTATATGACCTGCTCGGTTTTCACGGCCGAGAACGGGGACCGGATCGCCGCCTTTCTGGCGCGCAGATCCGGGTTCCGGCTGGTCGAGATGCAGAACTTCACCCCGCTGGACGCCGGCGACGGGTTTTTCCTGGCTCGATTGCAGGCATTAACCGCCTGTTAAGCCGCCATGACCTAGCATCGGGGCGAATCGGATGGACCGGAATGTTCGACCCATGAGAAAACGCGCGCTTCTGCCGTCACGCGGCCTGGCCATGATGCCGCTGCTGATGCTGCCGATGGCTGTGGGCGCGCTGTGGCTGGCGGCGGCGCCGCAGACCGCCTCGGCCCGCATGGTGGTGGTGGCGGGCGCCGGCGCGGTCGGCTGGTATCTGCTGGGCGGCATGATGTCGGCCAAAAGACTGGCGGAAGAACTCAGGACCCGCCGCGACCTGCGCCGCGCCCGGCGCGACATCGATGGCTGCGACGATCTGGCCTGGCTGGTCGATCCGCGCGGCATCGTGCAGGCGCAGACGGCGGCGGCGGCCCGGCGGCTCGACCTTCTGGGCCGGGACGTGGGGCATCTGGTGGCGCAGTTCCGGGCCGATCCTGCCACCACGGCCGAAACGATGCTGTCGCGTGCCCATCTGCGCCGCGGCGCTTTCCTCGATCTGGCCGACGGGGCGCGGCTCACGGCCGACCGGCTGCCGGGATCGCGGGTGCAGCGCTGGCAACTCGATCTGCCTGCCGTGCCGGACGAACAGCAGGAACACCCTGCCCAGACCGCCGATTTCGACCGGCTGCCGGTTGCCCTGCTGGATCTGGATGCGCAAGGGCATGTGCGGGCGGCCAACCGCGCGGCCAAGACGCTGCTTGGGCCGGTCGCACCGGGGCTTTTCCTGGGGGATCTGCTGGACGGATTGGGCCGGCCCCTGGACGACTGGCTGGCCGAGGTGCGCGAAGGCCGCGACAGCGGCCGGGGCGAGGTCCTGCACAGCCGCTGCGACGGCCCCGAACGCCATGTCCAGGTCACGCTGGCCCGCGATGCCCGTTCCGACGGCATCGTGGCCGTGCTGACGGACGCCAGCGCCCTGAAGACGCTGGAGGCGCAGTTCGTGCAAAGCCAGAAGATGCAGGCCATCGGCCAGCTTGCGGGCGGGATCGCGCATGACTTCAACAACCTGCTGACGGCGATCACCGGCCATTGCGACCTGCTGATGCTGCGCCGGGACAAGGCCGACCCCGATTACGCCGATCTGCACCAGATCTCGCAGAACGCCAACCGCGCGGCGGCGCTGGTGGGCCAGTTGCTGGCCTTTTCCCGCAAGCAGACGCTGAAGCCGCAGATCCTGGACCTGCGGGATGCACTGTCGGATCTGACGCATCTGATGAACCGGCTGGTGGGCGAACGCATCGTTCTGCGCTTCACCCATGACCCTTCGCTGCGGCCCATCCGCGCCGATCGGCGGCAACTGGAACAAGTCATCATGAACCTGATCGTGAATGCCCGCGATGCGCGACGGGGGCGAAATCAGCATCCGCACCGAAAACCTGCGGCTGGGCAGCGCCAGGGCGCAGGAACGCGCCAGCCTGCCGCGCGGCGATTACGTCCGGGTCACGGTGACCGATCAGGGCTGCGGAATCGCGCCCGAACAACTGGGCAAGATCTTCGACCCCTTCTTCACCACCAAGCGCCAGGGCGAAGGCACCGGACTGGGCCTGTCCACGGCTTACGGCATCGTCAAGCAGACCGGCGGCCATATCTTCTGCGACAGCGTCCTGGGACAGGGCACGACCTTCACCCTGTATTTTCCCGCGCAGAAGCCCGAGCACCATCCCGAGCCGGCCCGGCAACCCGTCCCCCCGGCAGAGGAGGCCCCGCTGGCAGGCATCGAGGCCGCCCGGCGCCACACCGTGCTGCTGGTCGAGGACGAGGCCCCCGTGCGCGCCTTTGCCAGCCGTGCGCTGACCCTGCGCGGCTTCGACGTGATCGAGGCGGACTGCGCCGAACGGGCGCTGGACATCCTGTCCGACGACCGGCTGCGGATCGATCTGTTCGTCACGGATGTGGTGATGCCAGGGATGGATGGCCCCACCTGGGTGCGCGCGGCGTTGCGCGACCGGCCGGGCACGGGGGTGATCTTCATGTCCGGCTATACCGAACTGACGCTGTCGGACAGGACCTCGCCCATTCCGGGGGCCATTCTGCTGCCCAAGCCGTTCTCGCTGTCGGAACTGGTCGCCAATGTGGAAAAGCAACTGGCCTGCCAGCGGGACGCCGCCCTGCCTTCGGCACCGGATGCCGCGGCGGAACCTGCGGACGCGCCGGACCCGAGGGCCGGGAAAGGCGAAATGCGCCTTCATTAGATAGGGCTCGCCCCTCTGGCCTTCGCGCCGCAGGGGCGGGCGGGTGCGGCCCGCGGGACGCATGGCCCCTTTCAAGCCCTCTGTGGGGCGCAGGGCGCGGAATGGTCTTTTCTCTTTCGATCCGGCGGCGCAGATTGGCCGCGGCCATTCACCCGCGGCCGCGCTCGCCCTGCGGTCTTCAGAAGGACGCCGACTTGACCGATCTGCTGTTTCCCGCCCCTGCCCTGCAGACCCTGCCCGTCCATGGCCGCGCCGGGGCCTATCCGGTGAACCGGATCTTCTGCGTGGGCCGCAACTATGCCGAACATGCGCGGGAAATGGGGGCCGAGGTCGATCGCGAGGCTCCGTTCTATTTCACGAAATCCCCGGCCTCGCTGATCCCGAGCGGATCGGCCCTGCCCTATCCGCCGGGGACTTCGGACCTGCACCACGAGGTCGAACTGGTGGTGGCGCTGGGCGCGCCCGCATTCCGGGCCGACGCCGGAACGGCAGAGCGGGCGGTCTTCGGCTATGCCTGCGGGCTCGACATGACCCGCCGCGACCTGCAGGCCGCAGCCAAGGACAAGCGGCGTCCGTGGGATACCGGCAAGGATTTCGAGGGGTCTGCCGTGATCGCCCCCCTGACGCCGGCCAGCGACTTCGCAGTGGCGGACCAGCCGATCCGCCTGCGCGTGAACGGCCAGCTGCGCCAGGACGGGCGGCTGTCCGAACTGGTGTTCGGGGTGCCCGAACTGATCGCCCATCTCTCCACGCTTTACCACCTGGGTCCCGGCGATCTGATCATGACCGGCACTCCGGCAGGGGTCGGCCCGGTGGTGGCAGGCGACAGGATCGAGGGGGAAATCGGCGGCCTTGCCCCTGTCCACCTGATGACCATCGGCCCCACCGCCTGACCGCGCCGTCTGACTGCTCCGCCGCCCTTGCCTGGCGGCAGTGGACCGGGAGGGGGGGCACAATCAGGCCGTGCCGATCCTTGCGCCATGTCCGTGGCACGACGATCCGGGCAGGGGGCGGTCGGGTGGCCTGCTGTTGCGCTGACGCCCGAGGGCAACCCCGACGGTCGCAACGGGACATGGCGACGACGGCAAGGCAAAACCTGCCGGGCCTCTCGTCTCTGGCGGCAGGCAGGAGGGCACGAGACCGGGCCCTCGGGACGGAACAGGGCAGGAGAACCGCTGCAGCCGCGGAAATCGGTCCGATTCCGGCCCTTTGCCGAGGAGCTTTCGGCCGCAGCGCAGCAATCCGGCCGGGCCCCGCACAACGCGGACGATTCTGCCATTCCGCGGTCTGGGACAGGTCGGGAGCCATATGGCCGGGCCGGGATGCCGAGGCCCCGATCACCCATGGTTCCTTGCCCGACGCCCTGAAGCCGTCCGAGCCCCCGAGTCCTGCCGATCCGCGCGCCGCGCATCGTTTCGTCCAGGCCGCGTCCCGGAGGGAGGTGCCATCAGGGGAAAGGTCAATGAAAACCGCCCGGCCGCCGCAAGGATATATCTCCGGGGCCGCTGCCCGGCCCGCCCGCAGGCTCGGGCGGACATTTCCCGGCAGAATGCAGGGCTTGCGGCCAGGGGACACCCGCATATTGCAGCCCTTCGATCTGGCCGCTCCAGGTGCGGTCCTGTCCGCGAAGACACGAACCGCCGACAGTCGGCGGCATCAGGGCCGCTGGCCTGCGCGCCTCAGGCCGGATCAGCCGAACAGCTCGCGGCAGAATTCGAGGGCCGCGACCAGGGCATCGACCTCCTCGACCGTGTTGTACATCGCGAAACTCGCGCGCGCGGTGGCGGGCAGGCCATAGAAGTCCAGCAGCGGCATGGCGCAATGGGTGCCGGCGCGCACGGCGATGCCTTGCTTGTCCAGGATCGTCGAGATGTCATGGGCATGGGCCCCCGCCATCGTCATCGAGAAGATCGCGCCCTTGTCCGGCGCGTTCCCCTGAATCTGCAGCCAGTTGAGTCCGCCCAGCCGTTCGCGGGCATGATCGCGCAGGCGGCGTTCGTGGGCGGCGATGTTGTCCATCCCCAGCGCCATCAGATATTCCAGCGCCGCCCCCAGGCCGATCTGGTTGGCGATCGCGGGGGTGCCCGCCTCGAACCGCAGCGGAGGATCGGCATAGCTGACCGCATCGCGCGTGACCTCGCGGATCATGTCGCCGCCGCCCAGGAAGGGACGCATCTCGGCCTGCCGCGCGCGGCTGATCCGGATCGCGCCGGACCCGGAGGGACCATAGAGCTTGTGCCCGGTGATCGCATAGAAATCGCAGCCCAGGGCCGCCACATCGACGGGCATGTGGACCGCCGCCTGACTGCCATCGACCAGCACCGGCACGTGGGTCGCCCGCGCGATCGCGCCGACATCGACGATGGTGCCGGTCACGTTCGACATATGCGTGACCGCGATCAGACGGGTGCGCGGCCCCACCGCCGCCAGCATCTTTTCGGCCGGCAGGCTGCCGTCGGGTTCCGGCTCGACCCAGCGCAACTGCACCCCCTGGCGTTCGCGCAGGAAATGCCAGGGCACGATATTGGCGTGATGTTCCAGCACCGACAGCAGGATCTCGTCGCCCGCTTGCAGGCGCGGCGCGGCCCAGCCATAGGAGACGAGGTTGATCCCCTCGGTCGAGCCGGAGGTGAAGATCACCTCGTCCTCGTGCGGGACATTCAGAAAGCGCGCGATGATCGAACGGACGCGTTCGTAATTCTCAGTCGCGAGATTGGACAGGAAATGCAGGCCGCGGTGGACATTGGCATATTCCTGCGCATAGGCGCGGGTGATCGCGTCGATCACCACCTGCGGCTTCTGCGCGCTGGCGCCGCTGTCCAGATAGACCAGCGGGCGCCCGTTCACCTGCCGCGACAGGATCGGGAAATCGGCGCGGACGCGGGTGACGTCAAAGCTCATGCAGGCACCTCGGACAACAGCCCCAGCATCGCCGCGGCGGTGGACATCAGGAATCCGGTGACGAAGATCGTGCCGACGATCCCCAGCACCACCAGAAAGGCGTTGCGGAATCCGTGGACGGCCATCGTCAGCGCGACGATCAGATAGATGCCCAGGCCCAGCACCGCCAGCCCGGCCAGCGCTCCCAGGGGCGGCAGGATCGCGGTCAGGGCCAACTGGCCCGCCTGCAGCACGAACATCACGATCTCGGCCCATCCGACCGCCAGCAGCGCATCGGGAAAGAGGCCGCGGCCGCCGAACATGCGCCCGACCCCGGACAGCAGGATGGCGCCCGTGACGGCTGCGGCGAACTGGACCACGCTCAGGGTCAGGGGCGCGCGGGACAGCGCCATCAGCATCCCCTCCTGACCCGGCACCGCCGGCAGGACATACAGCGCCAGATGCGCCAGGATCGCCGACAGGATCGAAGCCAGCGCCAGCAGCATCCAGCCGGGCCATCGTTCGCGCCAGATCATCCGTAGAAGCAGCGGCAACGCCAGAAAGTAGGTCGCGTAGCGAATCAGATGGCGTTTTGGCCACAGGTTGGCTTTGCCGTCGCCACGAGCGTAGGCGAATTATTGC